>JAGRAW010000015.1 GCA_020434415.1 Bdellovibrionales bacterium | reverse complement strand
AGCGACTGCTTCGATGACCGAAGGAGGTCCAACGGTCCACGACACGCGAAAGCCCGGGTAGCGCCAGTTCTTGGTCAATCCATCGAAAATGATGACCGGATCTCGATTGACATCCTCGACATACTCCGCGGCAGACACGTAGCTGAGACCGTCCTCGTAAATGTAGTGAGAATAGAACTCGTCAAAAATCAGTGCGCAATCGAGCTGCCGTGCCCGGCCTACCCAGTCCTGCAAGGTCTCGCCGCGGATGAGCTGGCCGGTCGGATTACAAGGATTCGAAAGCAGTACGGCAGAGAGCCCCCGTCCCAAAATTTCGCGTTCCAGCTCGGCTGCTGAGAGCGTGAAGCCTTCGTGCGCATCCGAGAGAATGGGCATTGGGACGAAGGTGCCGAAACTATCTAGGAGTTCTTCATAGGCTGTATAGTCGGGCAGGAAATGTCCCACATTGGACTTTCCTATCGTGGACACCAGGCGGGTGAGTGCGAGCCGCCCACCGGACGCAATGGCAACATTGTCGCGGGTATACTGGCTCGCCTTTCCTTTGCGAAAACGCTGGTTGTAGAGGTTCGCTACGGCATCTCGAAGCTCATTCAGTCCGACGACGGGAGCATATTCGTGTTCGTCGGTGCTGAAGTGGACGTCGGACAGCCGCTGTGGTGAGCCGGGTAGAGGTCCTGTTTCCGGCGCCCCTTGACCGAGGTTGGCCCACTGTTGACGTTCTGTTTGAAAGCCGAGCCTTCCGGCTTCCGTCATTACATAGATGACGCCGGTGCGCGGCACCGGACGGAAGCCCGGTAGCGGAGGATGGTCCGCCGAGTTGTTCTTTCTTTCCATCGATTGTGCCTGACTAACGCTGGTGTCGGCGTCGACCTCGTCCTCCCGAGGGGCGACGCCGTTCTCGGGGGGAGAGTGTCGTCGCCAGCTCAACCGGGAGTGGATGTCCGTTGTACTCGATGCCGTTGAGGCTGGCAGTCAATCGCTCAGCCTGCGGCGCATAGAGATCGACGAAGCCATAGCGTTCGCGAATAATCAGCTTCCGAAGGTCGCTCTTGTTTAGCTCGGCCAGCTCAGCTGCCAGGTCGGTAAAAAGCTGGTTGGTCATGCCGTGCTCGGTCCCCTGACCGATATACAAACGAACCTCGTTCGCCTCTTGCTCCTCTCTGTCTCGCTCGTTGGCTGGGGGGGCTTCCCGCTCGGCGCTTCGGCGCTCTCGTTCCGGTCGATCGCGGCGAGTATCTTCGCCTCCTCGCTCACGCTTTCGATCCGGGCGATTGTCTCGCTCCCGGTCCTTGCCGCTATCTTTGCCTCGGTCTCGGTCTCGGTCTCGGTCTCGCCGAGCTGAGCGCTCTTTCTCTCCGGCTCGCGGCTCTTCGTCGTGTCGTCGATCTCGATCGCCGCGCTCGCGTTTTCGCTTCGAACGCTTTCGTCCTTCGTCGTTCGATTCCCGAGTGTCGTCGCTGTCTAGCTCTTCGTCGAGAGCCTTGGCTTCTTGCCGAATCGCATGTTCGACGGTAAAGCCCACAAGCTTCGCCACCATGTGCGTGAGCTCTTCCGTGGGGTCGGTGACGCCACCAAGTTCTTTCAGCAGTTTTGCGGCAACAAGCAGCTCGCGGTCATTCAATTTCAACTGCGACTGCCGGACCAGTTCATAGAGATGCGTCAATCGTGCGTCAGCTACCTCGTCTTCACTCGGTAGCGGAAGCTTCTTGAATTCGAACTGGACGACTTTCTTCAGGAAATGAAACGCGCCGTGGTCCCGTGGGCCGACAAGAGACACCGCCCGCCCGCTACGTCCCGCCCGGCCGGTACGGCCGGTGCGATGGATGTAGGTCTCCGCCTGGTCATGAATGGTGTAGTTGACCACCAAATCGATCTGTTCGATATCGAGGCCGCGAGCGGCGATATCCGTTGCAACGAGGATCTGCAAATCTCCGGCCCGGATCTGTCGCATGATTCGATCGCGTTTCGCTTGCGTCAGATCGGAGTTTATTCGGCGCGCGTCGAAACCGCGTCGTCGAAGCAGGGCCTCGACAAGTTGGGTATCCGACTTGGTGTTGCAAAAGATGATTACCGAGCGCGGGCGCATCGTCTCGATAAGGTCGCACAGTGCCGCGGGTTTCGCCATCAGCTCGTTGCCAATCTCGCAATAGCAGTGCTCGATTGAGGGGATGTCGCTCCGATATTCTCCGACAAGAATTCGCTCGGGCTTGTGAAGAAAGCTATGGGCAAGCATCTCGACTCGACCGGTGATGGTCGCGCTAACGAAGAGCCCCTGCCGTTTGTCCGGTAGCCGTGAGAGAATGACGCGAATGTCCTCGATGAATCCCATCGAGAGCATTTCATCCGCCTCGTCAAGGGCGAAGTAGCGGCAGCGATTGAGGCGAAGTTTTTTCTGACGCAGTAAGTCGAGAATGCGCCCGGGAGTGCCCACGACTATGCGGCAGTCTTCCTTCAGAGCACGAACTTGTGGATTGATATCGACGCCACCGATGACGACCGCCGGTGTGATGTCGCCGCTCACCTGAGAGATGGCCTCGCTCACCTGTGTAGCGAGTTCACGCGTCGGAGTTATGATGAGGCCGTAGGTGTAATCAACCGCCTCTTTCTCCGCTTGAGCTCGCAAGCTAAGAAGCAGAGGAATCCCGAATGCAAGGGTCTTCCCGCTTCCGGTTTGCGCTTGAACCAGCAGATCGCCGCCTTCACGGGCCAGCGGAATGGTTCTCGCCTGGACGTCGGTCGGTTTGGTAAATCCGAGCGCCTGCAGTCGCGCGAGAATCGGGTCATCGGGAAGGAGTTGCTCAAAGGAATCGAAACTGCGAGCATCACGCTCGATTTTCTGATTGTTTTCCGGTATTTCGATCGTTTCCGGTGTGTCAGTCATTTCCGGTTGCCAGTTAGTTGCCGGATTATTCAATTTCCGGGTTCGTAGCCGCTTGATACCACGGCGGGGTTTATTTTATTGCCGACAAGGTTGTCTTATCAGCGGCGAGTCGTCTTATCAGGGACAAGTTGTCCTCCGAGGAGCAAGCTGTCTTACCAGAAACAAGCTGTGTTCCCAGGAACGACTGGATCCTTCACGACAATGGGTCCTTACCGACGAAAATGTCAATTGGCACAAAGAGTTGCTTAAGAAAGAGTCGACCTGTGGAATTGTTACCGAATCGGGGCCGGCAGCAAGGTAGTGCATCTCGATGGCTCTACGCGACGACTAGGACCATCGCAGCTTTTTCGCTCCTTGTATACTGTGTAGGCTGCCCCTTGCCCAGCGCGTTGCGGGTAGACCCTCCGATGCGAGCCGAGGATGCTGCGCTTGGACCGGTGCGCGATGCTGTGGACATTATCCACCCTGTGGTTCACCCGTTGCCCGCACCGTATGAGGCTCGGCCCGGCAGTGATGCTCCCGAAGCGGACATCCCGATGAACTCCTTTCTGCTGCATCATGTGCATGAAGGCCAAATCAACGCGCTGGTTGTTTCTTCCAATGGCACTCGGGCCTACTCCGGGGGCCAGGACGGTGCTGTGGTTGTAAGTGAAATGATTGCCGCTGAGCCGACAGGTCTCGCCGACGCGGCCCATTTGATACGGACAGCGTCACTATTGCGCGGGGACAAGCCGATTCTGGCTTTGGCCCTCTCGCCCGATGAATCTCAGCTTGCCGTTGCTCAATTTTCCACCGTCTCCATCTTTGACTTGAAACGACGGATGCTGGTGGCCCGAATGACCCGGGTGAAGGGGAGAATTCTCTCACTTGCTTGGGATCCCCGGGGTGAGCTCGTCGCGTTGGGACGTGCGAACGGCGATGTGCACGTCTGGGTTGTGGCGGGAGATCGGGCATACGCGGGGGAAAATACGACGAATGCTCTCGAGCGGTACGAAGCCGGATCCTCACCGATCATTCGCCTGGCGTTTCACCCCTCAGGTCGGGCATTTTTCTCCGCAGAGCGAGCGGGGGGAGTGATGCTTTGGCGGCTTCTTCGTACGGAGAAGGAGCTCGGTCTCCGTGATGATGCCGCGCGAGTTGACCGGTCGGGACGGGGTATGACCGCCCTGACGGTGCCCGGAGTGACCGGTGCTGTCGAGGACATGTGGCTCGACCGCGTGAATGAGGAACTCTACGTTTCCACCTCCGATGGGCTTGTGCATCATTGGAAAGTGCGCGGACTGAAGAAGCTTGAGCCGATTCAGGTAGGGACGGCGGCGCAGCTCAACGTGCAGGGGATTGCCCTCGAACGCCAAGGTGCAGAAACGCTGCGGCTGTTGGCGACGAGCGGTCGTGGGCAGAGGATCCAGTTTTGGTGTCCCTCGCCTCCGCCGGAATCCGTCAGACCTGTATTGCCCCGCGCTGACGTGGTTGTCGTTCCGACGGAGCCCGTGGTCGAAGAGCGAAGTGTGATCGATCCCGACCTGCTCGCCGAGCTGGAGCAGGCAGAGGCCGAAACCCCGCTTCCTCCTGCCGAACCGCAGGTCCCTGGGCTAGTCGCGCGAACGGAAATCTTCCGCAGTCCCCTCGAATTGTTGCGCACGGGCGGAAACGGACCTCACTTGTGGGCAGCCGAAAAAACAGGTAATCTTCTTAGCTTTAATGCCTCCTCGCTCCTGCAGTCGCCGATATGGCTTGCCCGAGCTCAACACTGCACTAAACAGCGACCAGCGTACTAGATAGCGACCGCCATGGAGCCCGTAGATCCAAACGTTTCCTTTCCGCGTCTCGAGCAGAAGATTCTGGAAGTATGGCAAGAACGCGACATCTTCCGCCGCTCCATGGATCCCCGCGCCCCGCAAAGTCTTGCGGCAGATTCCTCTGCCCCGGGTGAGCTGCGCAAATCTTACGTCTTTTACGACGGCCCCCCGTTCGCGACAGGCCTGCCGCATTACGGTCACCTGCTTGCCGGAACAATCAAGGACGTGATCGGCCGCTTCTTCACGATGAAGGGCTTCCACGTCGACCGTCGCTTCGGTTGGGACTGTCACGGTGTGCCCGTCGAATTCGAAATTCAGAAAAAGTTGGAACTCTACGGTGCCAAAGCCGTTCGCGAGTTCGGTATCGATCGTTTCAACGAAGAGTGCCGCAGCATCGTGCTGCGCTACACCAAAGAGTGGGAGCAGTTCGTGCGTCGGTCCGGCCGGTGGGTCGACTTCGATCGGCAATACCGGACCATGGATCTCGAGTTCATGGAATCGGTCTGGTGGGCACTGAAAAGTCTTTGGGATCGCGGCCTCATTTACGAAGGATTCAAGTGTGTCGCCTATTCCACCGGCATCAACACGCCGTTGAGCAACTTCGAGGCGAACCTCAACTACAAGTCGGTGCAAGATCCGGCAATCACGATCCGCGCGGAACTCCATGATGAAGCACGGAATCGTTTAGAGTTGCCCGCCGCTTCCAATTTGCCGGTCTACGCGTATGTGTGGACCACGACTCCCTGGACGCTGCCGAGCAACATGGCCATCGCTGCTGGGGAGCAGATTCGCTATGTCGCTGTGTTGGTGCCGGGGAAGGAGTACGCCATCGTCGCGAAGGCATTGGCGCGGCGCGTGTTTCCGGAGCTGCCCGAAGATGCGCATATGCAGAACGGCGGGGCTGACGACGCGCCGATCGTGGTTGCCGAATTCTTAGGCAGTCGACTTGTCGACCTGCCCTATACGCCGTTTTTTCCTTACTTCGAGAAAGAACGGGCGAATAACGCGTTTCGTATCTACTCCGGCGATTTTGTCTCTGAAGAAGACGGAACGGGATTGGTGCATCTTGCCTCATTCGGTGAGGACGATCTCGCCGTCTTCCAGAAGCATCAGATTCCAATTGTGGATCCGGTCGATGAGGACGGTCGTTTCGATGCGGTGGTCTCAGACTTTGCCGGACAGTACATCAAAGATGCGGATCCGAAGATTATCGCCGCTCTCAAGCAGCGCGGGTTGTTGGTGCAGCACCAGACCATCGAACATTCGTATCCGTTCTGCTGGCGGACCGATACGCCGCTGATTTACAAGTCGATCTCATCTTGGTTCGTCAGGGTCGAGCAGATCCAGGATCTTTTGCTGCACGCGAATTCCACGATTCGGTGGGTGCCCGATCACATCAAAGACGGCCGTTTCGGTAAATGGCTGGAAGGAGCTCGTGACTGGGCAATTTCGAGGAATCGTTTCTGGGGCACGCCGCTTCCGATTTGGCGCTGCGATAGCTGTGCGCAGACGCGCTGTTTGGGAAGTGTGGCGGAGCTGGAAGCGCTAAGCAAAGCGGAGGTAACCGATCTTCACAGTCATCGTATCGACCATCTCACCTTCTCTTGCGAGAGCTGTGCCGGAACGATGCGCCGGATCCCCGAGGTCCTTGATTGTTGGTTTGAAAGCGGCGCGATGCCCTATGGTCAGGCGCATTACCCCTTCGAGCAAAAAGAGCAGTTCGAGGAGCATTTCCCCGCGGACTTCATTGCCGAGGGGCTCGATCAGACCCGAGGGTGGTTCTACACGCTGCTGGTGCTCTCCACTGCGCTGTTCGGCCGTCCGGCTTTTCGCAACGTCATCGTCAACGGTATCGTGCTCGCCGAAGACGGGCGCAAAATGTCGAAGTCGCTGCAGAACTATCCGCCGCCGGATAAAGTGATGAACGAGCACGGCGCCGATGCGTTACGCTTGTATCTACTTTCTTCCGCAGCGACTCGAGCCGAAGAACTTCGTTTCAGCGAGGAAGGGGTGCGTCAGGTGGTGCGCCAGACACTGCTGCCGCTGTGGAACGCTTACAATTTTCTAGTCACGTATGCGCAGGTAGACCAGTGGACGCCTGCAGCACTGCCCGACGAACCTTCGCCGAACATTCTCGACCGTTGGATTCTTTCGAAAATCGGTTCGCTGGTGGACGGTGTGGATACGGCGCTCTCTTCTTACCATCTGTATTCTGCGGCGCAGCCGATCCTCGATTTCGTCGATCAACTGACGAACTGGTACATTCGTTTGAACCGTCGCCGCTTCTGGGCCGGCAACAAGCCTGCCGAGGTGGCCGACAAGCAGCACGCGTATGCAACGCTCCATCAGGCGTTGTTGTCGTTCGTACGAGTGCTTGCGCCTCTCGCACCATTCATCAGCGAAGAAATATTTCAGAACCTGAGCCGGGAACTTCCCGGACTCTCCTCCGACAGCGTTCATCTGACGCCGTTTCCTTCGCGCGAAGAACTCCAAGGACTGGAGATCGATCGCGACCTCGAGCACACGATGGAGTTGTTCGAGGAAATTATCTTGCTCGGCCGGGGGCTTCGTAACGATCACGGTCTTAAAGTCCGTCAGCCGCTCGCGAAGCTGACGGTAGTCTACCCGGACGCTGCCGCGCTTGAAGGCCTCCGACAGGTAGATGCGTATATCCGAGACGAGCTGAACGTAAAGGAAGTCGCGTACACCGCCGAGGAAGAAGAGATCGTCACGCTGAGCGCCAAGCTCAACACGCGGCGGCTTGGCAAGGTGCTCGGTCCGAAGCTCGGGCGTGAAAAGATGGCAGAACTTAACAAGCGTGTGCAGTCCCTCAGCACGGATGAAATCCGAGCGATCGAACGAGGCGGGTCGCTCCAGTTCTACGAGCTCGAGCTTACCGGCGAGGATCTGTTGATCAGCCGTAGCCCCAAGTCGGGTATGGACGCAGCCGCTTCATCGGGACAGATCACGATCGTGCTGGATACGGCACTCACTCAAGAACTTCGCCTTGAAGGATCCGCCCGTGATTTCGTCAATCGAGTACAGAAGCTGCGCAAGGATATGGGCTTCGACGTGGCAGATCGAATTATCACGCGGTACATGACCGCTTGTCCCCGGCTGACGACCGCCCTGGTCGAGTTTCGAGAGTACGTCATGCAAGAGACGCTCTCCGTCGAGATGGGCGAGGTGACCGAAGAGGACGACCTCAAAGGAAGTTCGACCCACCTGCCGTCCTTGCAAGAGATTGACGGTAAATCGATTATCATTTCACTGACGCGAATACAGGCGTAGCCGGTCAGTCAAGAGTAGCGACGGTCATGCACGTTTTCAATGTCGCCCTGTTCGTCACGGTGCTCGTCCTCGACCAACTGACGAAGTATGTCGCTCAGCAAGAGCTGCTGCTCGGTGAAATTGTGCCGGTCATTCCCGGACTGTTCAATTTCACCCTGGTGTATAACCCCGGTGCCGCCTTCGGGCTCTTCGGAGGGTTGCCGGATCCTTGGCGGCAAATCGTGCTCTTCGGAGTTTCCCTGCTGGCGCTCGTTGTGGTTTTTCGATTCATGCGCCGAGAAGCCAAGGACGATCCATGGGCGCAGGCAGCTCTCTCGGGAATTCTTGCCGGAGCAGTCGGCAACATCATCGACCGGGTTCGATTTGATTCCGTCGTCGATTTTCTCGACTTCTATTGGGGCGCCTACCACTGGCCTGCCTTCAATGTCGCCGATTCGGCAATTTCGGTCGGAGTCACCATCTTGATTTTCCGCATTTTGTTTTTTCCTCAACCACAATCAAACCACGCGATAGATTCGGAGTAACTGTCTGTAGTGACAGGGAATATCTTCTCGCCGCCACGCTCGGGCAGCACGCCTTCATAACAGCTAAGAATACCGATGTGACCTCCCGGTTACGTCGGCGGCGACGGGGAAAGATAAGGTTGTCCGGAGGGTTCCGATGAATTTTCGAGGAGTATTGCTGGTAGGCGCAGCCGTAGTGCTTTGTGTCGGCTGTTCTCAGCCGCTGAGTAAGGCTGTCAAAGGCGGGGCGCTTGGAACGGCCGCTGGAGCCGGGGCTGGCGCGATTGTCGGGAGCCAGGTGGGCGAGGCAGGTATCGGAGCCGCCGTTGGCGCAGGTATCGGATTGCTTGCTGGTGCGGCAATTGGCAATTCGCTCGATGCTCAGGACGTTGAACGTGTGCGCCTTGAAGAGCAACAACGTCGCCAACAAATCGAACTGGAGCGGCAGCGGCGAGAAATTGAAGAGATGCGTCGCCAGCAGCGCTACGACGACCTTTACCGGCGCTACTGAGGGAAGCGGAACTTCTCTGCCTTCTGAATTTACAAATGCCGTTGTTTTCGGGTGATTTTAGTGGCGTGAAGGGCGAGCCTACGTTACCTTTGCTCCCGAAGCGCTATGCTATAAGCGACCTGAACTGAACTCTACGGCGGCTCACCAACGGCCGCTCTACCAGATCCAACGGAGGTATTTGTGGCTCGATCTATCGGATTGGGGACTGTGCGTTCTCTCAGCGTAGTTGTGTTGGCTGCCGGGGTGGCGGCGTCTGGTTGTGCGCAGAATGCCGCGCAGCGTCCGCAGCTCAACAAGACGGGTGTCGGCGCTGCTACCGGAGCAGCTTTAGGGGCGGTCGGCGGTGCGCTAATCGGTTCCACAACGGGGGACGCCGGACAGGGGATGGTCCTCGGGTCTGTGACCGGAGCTATGGCGGGGGGTGCTGTCGGCTACGGGCTGCAGCGGCAGGATGAGCAGATTGCCCAGCAGAAAGAGGTCATCTCTCAGCAGTCCGCCAAAATTGACCAGCAGGGACGCGAGCTTCAACAGCTTCGAGGCGGTGCCTTGGACGACGCCCCGATTGGTGCTTCCGGCTCTCCGCGGTTTCAAATGCGCGAGGAGAGCTTGGATGTCTCGCAGGATGCTGCCTTCGGTTCGCCAAGTACACCTCCCGCAGCAACTGGGCTACCAAGTGCTCGAAGCGCTACTTCGACCTTCGGTGCTGTAGAGCCGATCGGGGGAATTCAGCCGACCTTGCCCACCGCAGCTTCGCTTCCTGAAGTAGGAGCGATTAGCGCGGGAGGCGCAGCGTCTGCAGGATTCAGTATTCCCGAAAAGAACCGACGGAGCGTCGAGCTCACCGGCACGGGTCTTCAGGGAACTCCGGAGCCGTTTGATATACGGGCAAACGAGCGATCGGCCGCTAGCGAAGAAGCTCGAAGCCGCATGGGGGCGCCTCTTTCTGCAGGAACGCGGCTAATCAATCCCGGTCGGAAAGAGTCCCACGGAGCGACAGCGTCGTCCGTGACAAAGATTGATGAATTACCGGACCTGCCTCCCATCGAGGTGCCGAGTAGTGTGCGGACTGAGCCCACGGTCGCGAAGATCGAGCCGGTGGCAAAGGTCGAGTCGCGCACAAAGACTACCGCCGGTGGGTTGCCGGAGGCCAAGGCCGTCAGAAGTGCGGATAGCGCTCTGGACGCAGCGCCGGCAGACGCTGAGGCGGAGAGTATGCCCGTGGTCAGTGTGGTCGAGAGTAAAAACACGAATGACGTGCTTAAGCCCTCTGATTCCAATTGCTTGGAGGGGGAAGCCGAGGCTGAGCGTGCACGAAATGCATCTTCTGACGCGGATAAGTTGTTCTACTTCCGCCGGGCGCTTCGCCTTTGCCCCAAGGAGCCGGTGTATCGAATTGAAATCGGACGCGTCTATTCAGGTATCGGCCGTACGGAGGACGCTCGGTTCGAGTTTACCAAAGCGCTAGAGCTTGACCCCGATAACGAGATTGCTCAGGACGAGTTGAGTATGTTGATGCTCCAGAGCCAAAATGCCTACTAAGTAAGGTGGAGTCATGAAATCGCACAAAGTCGTTTCCATTCTGATGTTCGTGTTCTTGGGCGTAAGCGCATTTGGCTGTGCACAGCCGATCAGCAAAGCGACGCAAGGGGCGCTTGCGGGAGCGGCTCTAGGAGCGGGGACTGGTGCGATAGTCGGTAATCAAACAGGCCATTCCGGTGCAGGTATCGCGATCGGGGCGGGACTGGGTGCCCTAGGCGGTGCGATTGCCGGCAATTCCCTCGATCGCATGGACCAAGAAAATGCTGCGCTCGAGGGGCAGTTACGAGAGAACCAGGCTCGTCTCGAGGAGAACCAGCGTTTGATTGATGAACTTCGCAGTCGGGGAGCTGATGTTCGCTCGACAAAACGCGGAGTCGTCGTCAACCTTCCGGACATCCTCTTCGAGTTCGATCGCGCGAATCTGACGCCTGAAGCGGTGCGCACGCTGGGTGAAATCGGCGAAGTGGTGCGAACAGTGAAAGATCGGCCGATTGCTGTCGAAGGACACACCGATTCCATCGGGACGGTAACCTACAACCGTCAGCTTTCGGAACGGCGAGCGGATAGTGTCGCCCGGGAGCTTAGCCACCTCGGAGTGCCGAGAAATCAGATGTCGGTGCGGGGGTACGGCGAAGGACAGCCGATTGCGACGAACAATTCCGAAGCCGGTCGTGCTCGCAACCGACGGGTCGAAATCATTATCGAAAATTAATTGCGCGGATTTTCTAGTGGGGCTGTTCGTCGATTCGTTGAATACTCTGGCTCGGTCTTCTGCCCCGACGTTCTGTTTTTCGCGGCCTCCAGCCGCAACCTTCCGTAGTTACGTACCCGTCGTCGGCTTTTCAGCGAGACAGAAGAGATTACAAGCGCAAGCAGCGGCCCACTCTCGCTGATCGAGCAGTCGATCCACGTGCTTGAGTGGTTGGAGCAGCCAAGAAAGTGCGTACGAAACGCCGAGTCCGCGCGGAGCAAGGGCGACGCATAAATCCCGAACCAGTAGCGCAAGTGCAGTGAAGGGACCCGAGGAAATTCCCTCTGCCGCGACATTCAGTCCGGCGGATTGCAGTAGTACTCGCATGCCTGCGGGGGTGTAGCGTTGAAAGTCGTGGGGCGCCATGTGGTAGGCGCGAATAAAAGGGATTTCGATGTATGCTCGACCTCTTGGTCTCAACACTCGCGCGATCTCTTCCATTGCCTTAGCGGGCGCCGAGACATGTTCTAACACTGAGGAGCAAAAAAGGAGATCGACTGAGCTGTTTGCGAGGGGGAGCGCGGTCAGGTCTCCGTAGAGATCGACCCCGCCGCGATGCGGAATTCCCACGCGGAGCACTGGCTCATACGGCTTGAACGCCTCTTCGAACACTTGCTCAAAGCCGGCTCCGATGTTGATGATTGTCGGATCGGGACGACGAACTGCCCACTCAAGGGAGGAGTGTATTGTCTGTATGGCTCCTTTGCTCCAGAGACGCTCGTCCGGGCGCATGGCGTAGAGCCGACTGGCGAGGGATTTTTTACCGGTCCTTGAACTACCGGTGATAATGGATTCGCGAAAGACATTGGAGCTGCTAAGTAATAACGGCGTTCCAGCTACTCTAGGAAAGTCGTCGCCGCAAGACGCACACACAAGCTCTTCCAAAGACCAATCCAGCGAAACATGACAATGGGGGCAGACTGTTAGAGTCTGCAACTTCGCCTCCAGTGATGCAGCTCTTGGCGCCTGATTCATCGGTTAGCCTCTCTCTTCGATATTCGACAGTTGAAGTACCATCTATCTACATTTCGCGGCGCCAGCACACTGAAATGCGTGTCGGACCTTCTGAAGCTTTGTCGCTCAGTACTGAAGCAACCAGGTCCACATCGATCCAATCTGTTGCTGTTTTGAAGCACTTTCGGTCTCACCCACAAGATGAACCGAAATAGCTGATAGCCTTGAGAAATTGCGAGATGTGAAGATACGATCGTGTCTTCAAGGAAAGTTGAAAGATGACGGCAATCTCCGGGCAGGCAAAAATTTTTCTCAAAATTGACTCAATTCTGAAGCGGTTTTGTCTCACGACACGATACGCTTCCGGCTGTGACACCGAAATTTGGGGAAACAGCCTTGCGTTTAAAAATGGAAAAAGAGGTATTCCATGAATAAGGTTCTGACATCTTTGGCAAAAATCGTATGCGCATTTGCTTTCGTGGCGATGGTTACACCAGCGAAGAGTCACGCGCAAACTTTAGAGTACGCTCTTCAGCGGGCGCTGCTGCAGAGCATTCGCATTGCTCCGAGCGCCTCGCTTGAACGTGTTCTCCTCCAGTCGCTGTTGACAACCGTTTCGAACGCATCCCAACAGCAAATCGCTTGTACCTACATCGAAAACTTGGCTGCTTACACGAGTACCTCAACCATCGTTAGTTGCTTTCAACGCTACGATGGATGCCAGGACGCCTATATCTGGGCTCAATCCTATTACGGCGCAAACTGCCACTAGGCTTTAAGACGAAGAGCGAGTAGCGCGTGCGCTACTCGCTCTTTCTCAAACCGCTCTCCTGCCTTTATTGCGGGCACCACCGCTGTCAGCGGCTTGGCTACTGTTCTCCAGTCGATAGAAATCCGAGATGCTGCTCGTAGCGCGTCTGCTTCACCTTCTATGTGTCGCACAGAAACGACTATTGTTTCTGTGCGTTGCTTTTTACGATCCATTAGGCGCGCTGTTTCTTTCTTGTACTGCAAATGAGGGCCAAAGCGGCTATGGCCCACAGTGCGAAGGAATTAGGCTCGGGGACAACCGACGGCATCGGTCCCCCGGGGACGTCGGTCGGCGGCTTTTCGCCTCCTGACTTCGAGGAAGCTTTGGCCTTTGCGCTCGCTCGGGCTGAGCTCGACCCTCCTCCGCCGGCAAACCCACCGAGCAGAGCGGAGCTGTTGACCGGCACGTGCCCGTCAATGATACTCGGCGCCGCGCCAAACGTCGCGGCAATACCGATAGCGCTTCCACTGCGCACGCTCTCGACGCAGGGCTCCTTTAGAAGAAACAGGTAGGTCCATCGCTCCCACTCGCAGACGAGAACATCCAGCTGCACAAGCAGCGCAGCCGTTCCGCTTTCGAGCAAGCGGTACTCCGACCCCTGCACTACCCATTTCGAGGGTAACGCCATTTGGCTGAGCAAATCAGCTGCTAGTGCGCTCTGATCTGTCTGCGATGAAAGAATGACATCGCCGATCGCCGGATACCGCAGGTACTCCAATCGACCATCTACCACTTCAGGGCAATCGTCGGTGACGCGAAACAGTAACTGTGTTTCGCGCGCAATGACGACTGCATTCTCTGTCGTGGATAGCTCGCTCCCGTCGGGGACTCCGTAGAGCTTGAACGGGATAGCAGACACGACAGCTTCAACGTCAGCTACCGCTGCTGGAACGGGCAGCTCTTCTTCTGCTGCCACATTCGCTGTCAGCAGCAAAACTACCGCTACGACTCTCCCCATCTTTGGATCCTTTCTCCTGCGGAGCGATTGGTGTGCAACCACGTCGCTCCAAACCTCACTCCGTCTCCAAGGGCAGACGGAAAACCCGAATAGGCGTGCTACGATGCAGCCACGTCGATTCTCCGTCGACGATCGCGGTGGCGGCATTGTGTGCGTTATCTACTCAGGTCAGAGAGGCAAGGTGCCGGAGTACGCCGATGCTCGCGGAAAAAGTCCGTGCACCGGGAAAAGCCGTATCTCGGAACCCCGTTTCAGGAGAAATGAGGCATTTCAAGCGACTAGCGGCAATGGTCGGCGGCAGACTTCAGGGTCTTCCGCGGAAACCGAGGGCAATTATAGTATGGCGCACGAAAAGAGTCAAAAACGAGTCGCTGTAGCGAAGCCCGTGGGTGAGAGGGTTGAGTGTTCCGGGTGTAACGGAGAGCGGTGGAGGCTATCGGTAGCCTACGACAACGGAAAGCGGAGGCTTGCAGGTATAACCCTTTAGCAGCAAGACCTTTGCAGGCATGCCTCTCCGCTTGTCGTCACGATGAAGATTCGCGCTTGGAGCGGTTTGCGCAAACCTCTGCCCAAATTAGCAACGCAGGGCTCGCGATACCCAAGCATATTCCAATGCTTGTCAGCGCAGCCACAACCGGTTGCCTAAACTGCGTGCCGATAAAACTTTGGAAGTAATCGATTTCGATCGATATCAGGGCGATAAAGGCAGCGGCTTTCGTGAGAAAAAGCGAGCGGATTAGGGGGCACTAAAACGCTGGGTATCCCGAATCGCTCCTCCACGCGTTGTGCTATGCTCCTACTCGCGCACCGGTGTCGGAATAACGTATTCTCCGGCACGACTTCGCAGAGCCCAGCCGACAATTCTGTTGGGATCGGCTTGAACGGTGACCACACCGTACTGATCGTCGTCGATGAATTCATTCAGCCCAATTTCGACAAATCCTTTGGGTGGAATGGTTCGTTCCATTCCTTCTAAAGTTCGCGCTCCGCTGGAGTAAGCTACTGTCAACGTTATGGTTTGCAGTTGGTCTGTCGGGTTGGAAAGCACAAGGGTGGATTCTTGGCTTAAGTAAGAGTTCCACGAGCCACGCAGCACCGAGCCGCGGGGCTCTACGGCTTGTAGTCCGTACATGTAGTGTACGCTCGCCCGCTCATTCCTCGCGTATTGCATGGCGATTGCGGCAATGCTGCTTCTGCTGCTCCCTTGGATTGTAGCGATACCGGTTTGGTCCGCGCCGAGCACTTCGTCCATAATTAGGTGGCGAGAGCTTTTTGCGGGCAGAGCTTCCGTCCCCCTGAAGTCATAAGCAGCCACCTCGGTTCCATCGGCACGAAAGACCCGAATCATAGCATCTGTAGTGTGCTCAGAGGTGTTCATCACTTCAAGCACGGAGCTGGCGCTACGGGTGTCGAGCACTACTGTCAGCAGCCGGCCGGACCCCTTGAGCGCGGTGATCTGGAACGCAGTATCGAAGGAATTGATTGTGCCCGGGTTGTCGTACAGGTATCGCACGTTCCGGAACAGAAATTGCGTGTGTGGTTTCAGTGGCCGCCACTCAACTAGCCCGATGTGATTCGCACCGAACACATGAGCTGCGCGATCAACGCGTTCACCCGGAGCGAGGGTCAGCACCTCACCTTCCGAATCGCCAATCGGTCGACCGTCCATCCCGTAAAAAATCAATCTGCCTTGAGAAGCTGTGTCGTTTAAGCTGGTCAGTTGAATCCAGTTCGCGACCAAGTTCTCTTGGTCAGCCGGATCAAGGCTGGGCTGAAAGGTATTGAACGGAACAAACTGTTTTCCTGTTTTTCCGTTCGCCTGAGGCATGGAGAAGGCAAATTGATAGCCCCCGTGTAGTGGGTCCGGCAAATAGTGGACCATACGGCCATCCATGTCGCCCTCTCGGCCATCATGGATCGAGCATACTCTACCGTAGGCGTTCGCGGCGAAGCCCTCGAGTTGGTGCACGGGGTAGTCGAACTGCGCCCCCGGCTCGACGCGAAAGGAGTCGGACCCAAGGGCGACACCGTCAATTCCGTAGAGGCGAATCTCGACGGTGCGAGTGCTCCCACTGAGGTTGACATGTTCTTTGTAGTTGTACATTCCGAAAAATCCGTTCCATTCGCTGCAGACCTTCGTGGCGAGTCGTTCTTGAACGCTGCCGGCATCGACGGGGTCAGAACCATCCATCACCTCTTGGCCGTCATGAACCCCGTCGTTGTCGGTATCGGGAGCAAGCGGGTCGCTTCCTAGGTTCGCTTCTTGCTCATCACTTAAGCCGTCATTGTCATCGTCCGTGTCGTGTGTGTCTGGAGTACCATCCCCGTCGGTATCAAGCGGAGTGTCACCTTCATTCTCTGCGTCGCACACGTCACCAATTCCGTCGCGGTCGCCATCTAGTTGGTCGCTGTTCGCGTTGACCGGACAGTTGTCTGAATCGTCGGGTACCCCGTCATTGTCATTGTCGCGGTCATCGCCGGGAGTGGTGATCCTCAGCTCGGCGGAGTATGAACCGAGATTTCCCGCAGCATCGCGTGCTCTGACCGCAATGAAGTAGGTCGTCGAATTCTGCAGTCCGGTCAAAACGTAGGTTTGGGTGTTTTCGACGTTTGCATTTCGAGCATACGTGCCGGTCGCGGCGCGGCTAGCGGTGTCCCAGGATACTTGATAGCCGACGAGATCCGTCAATGGCCGGCTTCCATCCTCGTTGCTGGTAGGCGCGTCCCACCGAATGGGGAGGTCCAGCGCATGAGCTGAGCCGGTGTAGAGCAGGATACAGAGAGCTGATAATGCTCTTGCAAAGCGGCGAGACGAAGGACAGTTGAAGTACGCGGACTTCGTTCGGTGACTGCAGCTCATTTCGAGAAAGATCTGGATAGTTGCACAGGCGTTCGAATTCGCGTGCAATATTAGCGCCAGAGCTTCTCCGAGACTTTCGCGCCTTCGTCACCAATGATCCCCGGCTCGGTCCCTTTGACAGTCGTTTCGGATTGTCCGTGCCGCGATAGTATCAGCGATTCTAGGTCGTTACATGTCGCTGCTCGACTCGAAGCGCATGAGCGGAACCGACTTTGGCTGTCATGTCGGGTATGCAGGGCGGGCAGCTACGGTCTCTTTCGTGCGGATAAGGACCAAAATAGACAGCGAGTTCGAGGTACAGGACCGGTAGCCGACGGTGGACTCTCGGTGTCGCGGAGCAGCGGATGAACTAACTGTGAAGCCAATCGGTCACAGTGGACGTTCCGCTAGCGCAGCCCTCCGGTTCGTCGTTGATGAAGGCGAGTGGTGAACGTGGTGTGCCACTGCTCGGCACAAGTACGCACCGTTTGCATAACGTCGGCTTGAAATGCTGCAGCGCAAGTTTGTACCGTGGTCTACCATTTCCGGAACGTTCGGGAGCTGAAGGCAAGAAATTCACCGCAGATACTAAAGTGAGGCGTGAGAAACGTCGACTGACAAGCTGGTGTATGTCCAATTCTGAAAGCTGCTTGTCCTTGTGAACCTCTCGTGCATGTCTTCGCGAACGTGGTTGGCGACGTACCTAACGGTAGGGGTGCTGCTCCTCATTCAACCAGCCTCTGCGGAACTATTAGATGATGCTCCGGGAGCACTGGCGGCTTACAGTTTGCGGAGGCTTCGCTCGGCTTATACCGGGCCAGCGGTGCAAGTGCGACGTAGCACCGACAATCAAGTGGCAGATATCGGCTTTACGCCGGAGGGGGACCTCGACGTTGCGTCCCTGGTAGCCTTTGTTGGTTCAGGGGACGGGGAGGTGGTTCGGTGGTATAGCCAAATTGATGGCAATCCGCCTCTTGCTCCCCCGGAGCCGATGCTCGGACCGTTGTTGGTTGAACAAGGTCAGCTATCGGCTGATGGGCACGGATTACCCCGCTTGAAATTCTTCCGTGCCGATGCGCTTCGAGTTGCGGATCCCGGGCTACCCTTCGACTTGGATGATGGGAATATTACGGTTCATCTTGTGATCGAGAACGAACCAAGTGAGGAATCAAGCCCGTTATTCCAAATCGAAGACTATGCATGGCAGGGGCATTCTCTGACGATACTCGGAGGAGCGAGCTATCGACTGTCCGGCCCAGGGTATGGCGCGGATGCACTGAACGGCATCCTTTCGCATGAATGGAATGTTCAGACGTTTTCGGTCTCTTCAACAAGCACTCAGCTATACCAGAATCATGAAAAGGTCGCGGATGTGTCAATGGCTGCGTCAAGCCGCTTCGAACGCTACTTTGTCCTTGGAGCCAGAGCCCGAACGTTTGTAGGCGCGTGGAGCGGTCATGTTGGTGAGCTCATAGTATACCCGTATACCGGCGCTATCGGCGACATTCGAGCTCGAACGGATGCAATCGCCGGGTACTGGCGAACCGGTCCGGATCATTACAACCCCGACGCGCTTTTACCGCAAAGACGTCAGTATCAAGTTGACATTTATGATTGGCTGGAAACCCTCAGCGTAGCCGACCTCGATCTTCCTGCCGGAAGCCTTACCTGGGATACCCACTACGAGTCCGTTGATACATTAGCCGATCTCTATATGAGTTTCGCTGCTTATAAAGCGAGCTCCTTATCGCGAGTTACGCGTCAGGAATCGAAATGGTTGGTGCTGAACGACGGCAACGGCGCGGGGATCGAGGGGACCGGTAAAGTACGTCTACTTCATGGTACGGGCGGCAATAATCGCTCGTGGGGAAATGAGCCGGCATACTGGTATAGCCTTCGAATTCCACTAGCGGGAGGGGGCAATGGAAATCCCTATTATCATCAGCGCGCGCTTTGTCTCCGCGCGCTGGTGATTACCGCTGTAGATATGCTGATGTATGACACCGAGCTCGACAAGCAAAGCTCCCTCACCTGGAATGATATGCATGGGAAAGCCCTGCTTTCATGGAGCGAGGCGCTTTACATCTGTCGTAGTGAGATCTCGTCGTCGGTGCTTGCAGCATTCGAAGCGGGCCTCGCTCGCAATTTAGAACTCTCGATCGAAACTGGTCCACGCGATGTAAACACCAACATGGACATGTTCACGGTTGAAGCGGCTGCCAATATCGCGCGAGAAAGTGCGGATCCCGCGCTGCAAATGCTCGCCCTTCGTGCGGCAAAGCGGCTTTTGCTCGGGTACGACAATGGCGTGCCGGGTGTTCGCCACGATGTCAACGCAGGCAGCTTTTACCCCGCGGGATACATCGGGGAAAATGACATGGCGGATTGCTTTTACAACGGCGAGTCATATTACCACATTGCGGGAGCTTGGGCGAAAACGCATTCGATCGACGGTTGGCAGTGGTTGGGGGACGTGCTTCGAGCAATGAGCGTTTGGCGAATTTATCATGCTTTCCCAGATCCGTTCAATCAAAGTTACGACGGGCCGTCGGGATTCTCCGGTCGCACAAGTGATCACTCGTTACATGGACAGCAGTCATTAGCATGGCGTGATGTTACAGCTGTCGACTTGCTCGGTGGAGACGTTACACCGCTACTTCACTCGTTCTCCAGATGGGGTACCTATAAGCTTCCTAGCCACGTGGAAATGACGCAACGCATCGCCCGGCAGGTGACGTTGCTGAGTGCGGACTGGGGAATTGTTGATACCACTGCGGCGCCGACGTGGAATGGTTGGTCGCCTTGGCCAAAGGTGATGCCGTTCTTGCCTCCTCCAGGGTGGTATACGCGATTGCGGAACCGTATTGATGGAAACGATGATGAGCTGATCTTGCCGATTGAGCGCCCCAATGCAAGTTACTCGAAGGCATTTGGAGGAGCGCCGACCGGGATGGAATTTTGGGTGGCACGCAAGCAGTACGGAGGGAAAGATTTTTCCTGGTACGTTGAAGCAGATGCCCAACAAGGTACCTATGGAGGGTGGTATGGCGGAAAGCTTGAGCTATTTTGGACGAGAGCAACGGGTCCGATGATTATCAATCGACACGGGAAGACCGGTTGTGATGCTGAAGACGGCGAAGATTCTACCTGTTGGGCTGGCATCGATACGTGGGGCGCCCATCATGTCTGGGGCCGAGATGAGCGAGGGCGAGCTTTTAGTCAGGTGCATTTGAAAGGTCGAGCATTGGACCGTCCGGTTAGCTATTCCCCCACCGCTGAGCCTCGTTCGGTAGAGATTACCAACAAGTTTAACGATCCAGGAGCTCAGGTGAGCGGAGAAGAGGCTCCGGATGTTTTACAAGGCAGCTTCGCAGTCACCAACAGGTTCGAGGCGATCGACAATGGATTGAAGATAACTCATATCATCTCCAGCGATCAGCAAGATCAGCTCAGCGAACTGTGGGCTACTATTCCGGTGCGGCTGGGAGAAGTGCAGGGTGACGACACCAGCATTGAAGCATTTGACGGCGCTCAGTGGCAGGCCCTCACTACGTCGTTTCGACACACGGAAAAGATCAGGCTGGGCAAGACAGGCACTGCTCAGCAGTATGTCTACATCGTCTTTGCTCAGCCTCAGCGCGTCAAACTCTCGGCGGCGGAGTATCAAAGCCCCTACCAGACAACAACTCGCATCCGCAACATTCACATCGATCTGCATGGTACCCCGGGTTCCAGCGCACCGGCGCCAGTGCACAAAAGCGTGCTGTACGCGATTGCGGTGACTGACGAATTTGTCGATACGGCCGAGCGTCTGGCTCCGGCGGCACCCTCGAACTTGCGAGTGGACCGGTAGTACCTCCGGTCGCTAGGAGCGTAGAGAATACACCGCGTTGCCGTCAAAGAAACTCTCTTGAAGGCCGGCCGCGACTTGGGGTAGCAGTGGGAAATTGCTACTTAAGCAAAAGCCAATGAAGTGTCGATAGATAGAGGTAGAAGTAATCAGCTCTCTCCATGCTAGTCAGCAGGAGGACGTTTTCGAAAGGAGTTTGGCGAAAGCGGTAGTACCCCCAAGTAGTCCCGTTTGAGCAGTATCATCATCGACCATAATATCTCGATCAGCTGAGCTGCAGCGCGGTGCCATAGCGCGCCTCCGTACGCTCTGCCGAGCGACCGTTCTCCGATCTCATCCTGGCAAATAAGTCAGCCAGTACGGCGACTTGCGCGCAAGTCTCTAGAATTCCTACAAAATGACGACTTTCCGATCGACCAGCTTTTTTGCTTCCGGCAAGGAAGCAAGCTGGATCCGAACAAGAAATTTGGAGAGGCACACGGAAAGTGTCGGTACGGATCACGTCAAATATAGCTTCGCTCAATGCGCAGCGCAGACTCGGGGCTGCAACAAGCTCTCTACGTGAGAGCTTTGAACGCCTGTCCTCGGGGCTGAGGATCAATCGTGCTCGAGACGATGCCGCGGGGCTTGCCATTTCTGAGCTGCTAAACACCGACGCTCATGTCTATGCCCAGGGAATTCGAAATCTGAACGACGGAATTAGTCTGCTCAATGTTGCAGAGGGAGCAGTAACAGAGCGCGTGAACATCACCCTCCGTATCCTTGAACTCGCCGAGCAGGCGGCAAACGGCACTCTTTCGCTTCGTCAACGGAAGCAGCTAGACCAAGAGGCGGATGCGCTAGTCGAGGAGTACAATCGCATTGTTCGCACCACTCAATTTAATGACCTTCAACTAATAGACGGCACCTTTACGGATGTGATGGTGCAAGGCGGCTATGGAAGTTTGGGGGGAATTGTAATTGGGATTCCAGAGCAGTTCGGCAGGACAGTCGGGACCGGAGAAACGGTAGCCGGGCAGATAAAGTCAAACCCGGCGCGAGCTGGGGACGTTGCAGTAGCAGATTTGAATCAAGACGGAATGACAGATTTTGTAACTTCAAATGCCGACACTGTCGATCGGGTCGCCGTGTTCCTGGCGTCAGCTGACGGCAAGTTTGCAAACGCAGTCAACTATGTAGCGGGGGACGATCCTTATTCGATTGAGCTGGATGACCTCAACGGCGATGGAATTGTCGATTTTGCGGTAAGTAATTTGGTAGGGGGTACCGCGACCATAGGACTGGGAAATGGGGACGGCACGTTCAAGGCAGCTCAGTCGTACGCTCTGGGAACCAATGGAAGTGACATCAAGATAGCTGATGTGAACAATGATGGCGTGCAAGATCTTGTGGTGGCGGGTGGCAGCAGCAATCTGGTGAGTGTGCTGTACGGGAACTCAGATGGGTCCTTCTCCGCCGGTCGAACGTTTCAAGCAGGAAATACGCCTGAGTATGTCTCCGTCGCAGATTTAAACGAGGATGGGAATCTGGACGTCGTCGTTGCAAATCGGCAGTCAGACACCGTGAGCGTGCTCCTAGGTACCGGGACCGGCAACTTCCTCCCTCAGGTTGAATACGACACTGAGCAAGATCCCCGTGGAGTGGCGATCGCAGATTTCGACAATGATGGTTTTCTCGATATCGCCACCTCTGATATGTTTCGGCCCGATATGGGCATCATGCTGGGGAACGGCGACGGCACCTTTAAAGGTCGGGTCAGCTACCCGTTTGCTGGAGATGGGCCGGTACGCGTGATTGCCGAAGATGTTAACGGAGACGGAATACCGGATCTATTATCGGCGCAGAGCGGTACTAACCAAATTTTTACCATGTTGGGGAATGGTGATGGCAGCTTTGGCGCTCGATTCTTCCACTCCGTCGGTGCTGTGCCCAGAGGAGTGGCGGTGACTGACGTTAACGGTGATGGAGCGCCCGATCTGATTCCCGCGGTGTGGAACAGCGGTTCATTTACCCTTCGAATTGCGGTGACCGAGAAGGTGTTTACGCTGCCGCTGCTCAATCTTAGGAGTCAGGAGTCAGCTTTGGAAACCTTGACGTTCATGCGCGAGAATCTAGTTCGTCTCGACGCAGAACAAGGGGCGATCGGCGCCCAACAGAGCCGTCTCGATGTTGCGGTAAACAACTTGACTATACTTCAAGAGAACGCCCTGGCCGCGGCAAGTCAGATAAAGGATGTCGATGTGGCGCAAGAATCTGCTCGCCTTGTTCGTGCCCAAATTCTTCAGCAAGCCGGCGCTGCGATTCTTGCTCAGGCCAATCAACTTCCCGAGCTTGCGCTGAGGCTGCTCCAACCGTAGAGCTTCATCGGGCAGGTCCGCAATCAAAGTCCAATAGTCTACCGGCTCCAGTGACAAATGCAGCGGGTTGGATTCCACGTTTGGTTGTTCCGGAGCTTCTTCGCTGAGTTGGATAATCGATAGATGTTCTGGTAGAATGCCTCTAGCAGGCGGTATTAATGGCCTCGCCATGCTTGACAAACGCAAATGGAAATTTCGCTTTGGTTTGTTGGTGCTGAACCCGGCGTCCTGTTGGACCGGACCGAAGTGCTTGGGCCGCGCACCCTCCATCCTATCGTGAGTGTTCGCTCCGTCACGGCGCCGAACCGTGCGCAAGGGGCATTTCGATGGAGCGCCGCGGTCAAAGCATTGAGCCTACTACTAATTGAGCATCGCATCACTGGTGCCGCAACACTTAGCGGAGAGCGGGGTTCGGCTGCAGCAAGTCTGGACTATGCACTGACGAAGCGTCCGAACTGGCTCATGGACATGTTCGGGACCACCAGAAGCGGTGAAACGCATCTTCATTATTTTATTTATCGTCGTAACAGCGAGCAGAAGCTGCCGGGGCCTGTCGAGATCGGCGTGCTCGCTGCAAAGCTTCTGCCCGAGCGAATTAGCATCTACCTCAATGGCGTTCTACTCGACGATCTGCACTCACTAAGAATCCTTGCGGATGACCTGCGATCGCAGACTCGTTCAAAGCAGCCGCTCGTAGCCGGGCGGCGACAGCGACGCCTCAGCGCTCCGATTCAGCCTGACGCAATCGAGGAAGAGAGCAAAGCGTTTCGGAAGATGCTGGAGCGGTCATACGCTAGGGAAGTGCACCGCATGTTGTGGGCAACGGACGTCTTCACTGCGCGCGGAATTCGACATTCTGTGCAGCGTCTCGTGAATGATCCGACCTGCCGTCGCATTCTCGGATCCTCGAAGCGTAGGCTGAGCGAGTTGGGTACGTTCGTGCCGCTTGGGGTGAAGGAAGAAGTCCACTCGCTTATTTCTATTGTCAACGCAGGAAGGCCTCTTCGAGTCTGCGTTGAGCGCGGCCAAGCCCCGGCAATCTGTATCATGCGGCATCTACAGCGCCAGTATCGGGTGGCCATAGAAGTCGACATGAACGTGAATCATTCGGTAGAGCTCGTGCGTCGGCTGGGCACGTACTCCTATTTGCATCCGCCCGATATCTGCTTTCTGACCGTCATGGCGGCTTCCACCCAGCTTGCTCACTTCGGCAAACGAGAGTATGTGCCGGTGTCGTTTATGCCGAAAATAAGTCACCGGGTAGTGTCGAATGCAGGAGAACTCCCGCTCAGAGACATCACGGGGGCGCGAGGGGAACTTCGTTTCATGACCGAAGTGCCGGGCAGCGCGACATTCTACTACAACAATCTTCGATCCGCCGGGGTTCTCGGTAGAGCAATGAAAACCGTTCACGCGGAGCCGGACGAAATTACGTCACTTTTTGCCGCCGGCGCCGAGTCGACACAGGCGATTATGGCGTTCCCATTCTACGACATCAATAGCTTCCGGCGGGTGTGCCGGGTCGCGGAAGAATACCCTGATTGCTATGGAGAGATTGAGACTATGCTCTTCATGCGGCGGTCTCTGGTACGAAACAAGCGTCGTGCGGATGCGCTGCTTGCCCTTATCGGTCACGCCTGGCTTCACTTACGAGAGAATCCCGGATTGATTCAGCAAGCTGCAAGTAGCCTGCTCGATGATCCCGACTATCGGGCGGTGCTCTGCCGAGCAGGCGGTCTTGTTCATCTTGAGCGGGCGAAAGGAGATACTCTGCAGTAGAACTCTCGCTACCGTCGAACTTCCGCCAAAGGATAGAATTCTGCAGATTGCCGAAACAAGACCGCGACGTTCTTGGTCAGTAGGCGACTAGTTGCAAAAGCGGTTGAGGCGAAATTCGCTCCCGCCAAGATGGCTTCGTCCGTCGAGCACCAATTCGGCCAATAGCTCGCCGACTCCGGCGGAATGCTTGAAGCCATGCCCGGAACAGGGAGACGCAAGCAGTACTTCGGGCATGCCGGGCAAAAAGTCGATTACAAAATTCGAGTCGCTCGTGACGGTATATGGGCAGCTTTTCCGGCGGATGAGCTTTCGCGAAATTGGGAGAAACGGCGATGCCGCTCGGTAAACACGCTCAGCGTCAGCATCACTGCCGTGGTGGACTGCTGCATCCGGCTCGCAGCGTACGTCATATTGCTCGCTTGCGAGCTTTAGTCCGCCCGCTTTTCCATGGAGCGCCGGAAAGCCGTAGAAGCCCGGTAGCGTAGGTTGGCCGGTCCTGATAAAGACCGGAAACCGCTCCGGACTGAACAGTGTCGGATCTGCCATTAGCTCAAACCAAACAAGCTGTTGCGGATAAATTTCAAAATTGACGGGAAGCGGCTCCGGCAGCAGTTCGTTTACCCATGCGCCGACGGTGAGCACAACTCGTGCCGCAGCGATTCTACCTTTGTCGGAGAGGATGCTAAGGGAGCCGTCATCTCGCTCGATCGCTATGACTTTCGTGTCCACTAAAGTCTCTGCGCCAAGCGCTCGAGCGAGCTCGAGTTGCCGGGAGATGCAGCGGTCGGGAAATAAAAAACCTGCACTGGGCTCGAAGTAGCCTTCGTCTCCATCAAGTATGGTGAGTTGTGGAAACATTGCGCGTAATGCGGCTGTATCGAGTATCTCATGCGGGATGTTGAACTGTTGAGCGACACGAATCGTCTCTGCAAGAAAATCGACTACCCCACGGGCGCGCGTCCCCTCATCCCGACGACCGAATACCAGCC
>JAGRAW010000159.1 GCA_020434415.1 Bdellovibrionales bacterium | reverse complement strand
GCGTCGTCCCAAAGCCGAGTGTCTCAAGGTCGGCTCAATGAACTTGAGAAAACTCTCCAGTGTCATCAAGCCAGATTTTTTCATTCGCTTGTGTCTGATGCCAGAACGGCGGTGGCGCACGTTAGGATTGCAATCCGAGATGTTTACAGATCCGCTCTATCTCATGGGCAGAGTGAATAACGATTTGATTCTCATCTCTGAGCCACACTTTGGACAAAGCAAAGGATCGACTTCAAAGACAAGCTCCATACACCGCGCCCAGGACTGAGACGGCACACGGCGGGGGAGCGGATGCTCAAGCGGCTCGAAGTTATTCTCAAGCAGCTTTTAAAACCGCTCATCTCTCAGCTTTGCTCCGCGCGTCCTCGGGCTGTACGCACCGAAGTATCGCGTGGTTTGTTCAAACACCCGGGGGATATGGCAACTCAGCTCTGCGAGAAACTCTAGTGGGCTAAAAAACCGCACACTCCCCTCTCCCGGCTGCTCCTCCTCGACCGGCGCGGCATCAAGCCGTTTGACATAGCGCACCACCGGCTCCCGACCCGACTCATCAATTGATAGCCGCTCTGCCGCAAGCGGGGCTTTCTTCATGTTTCGACATCGGGTTGTCGAGTGTTCATTTTCTAGCGGGGCAGTTCGTTACTGACATGGACAGCATGTTTTACGCCCCACTAGAACATTGTCTTTGCTTTTTCACGGCTTCCGGCCGGATCCTGCACTTTTTCGGCGAATTGATGAAGCAGGAAACTAAGTTGGCGCTTCCCGAGCCCAACCGCTTTTCATTCTCGTCTGCTATTTCGATTGCCCGGACTAAATTTACTTTTCCCTCTCGGTGTGCGAACGGTGCGGTCCATGCTGCTCGGTTGGGAAGACGTCAGACAGCGTCTTCTCAAGCGAGCACAACGGGTTCTCGTTTTCATGTTTTAGGAGGTTACGCCATGACCACACCTGACGTTCGTCTACGGTCTGAGCCGATGTACAAGTTTCCGTTCGACAACCGACAATCGCCGCCCACACGGGGATGGGATGGGCGACCGAACGGAATCGATAGAGCTGCAGGGAAAGCCAGAGAGGCCGAAGCCATGTGCTTTGAGCCGCCCAAGGAATGGACTCCAGGCGATGACGCTGACGGCGAAAATGGTCTGTCGGTCGTCTAGGTCGCGGTCACCAGGGCATGGTAGCGTATTAGGGGCGTGGTCCAGAATTACGCCACCGGTGCCTTGTCTATCTCCGGTTCCAAGCGTTGTTACCGCTTGGAACCGGTAGGCAGCAATTGTGTTGGATGAGTATCATGTTCCGTTCGACGAACTCCGTTGTGCTCCTTCCGAGCTACCCATGAGTCAGGGGCAGGCAAGGCCGTAACCCAATCATTCCCGCCGGCCTGAAGCTCGGTAGAAGCCGCGCAGCTTGTAAAACTACAGGTGCGGCGTGATGCGGGAGTAGCGCTCCAAGCCCAGGCAAACGTAGTCGCCGAAATGGTTGCTCTTCTCTTGGAGTAACAAGGGAGAGCTGTCGGCAGTCTAGAAGAGTTCGCCGGGTTTCTAGCAGCCGTAGACACAGCCGAAATTACTCCACGTATAAAACAAGTCCCTTGAGGTATTCACCCTCGGGATGCGTCAGCCGCACGGGATGACACGGCGCGGCTCCAAGTCGGTGTAGAATGCGCACAGCCCTGCCCGCGCGCTGTGCGCTCGCGAGCACAGTCTCTCTAAATTGCTCGAAGGAGACAAAAGCTGAACAGGAGAAGGTGAACAATAGGCCCCCAGGGGGAAGCTGTCGGAGGGCTTGATAGTTGATCGATGTATACCCTTTGATTCCTCCTCGCAGAGCGCTCCGCTGCTTCACGAAGGCAGGAGGATCGAGCACGATAAGATCAAACGACTGCGGAAGATCCCTCAGCAGTTGTAGACAATCGGCTTGTAAGGCACGGTGAGCACCTCCCACTGCATTGCAACTCACATTCTCCTCGGCCCGGAGCACGGCATCCTCCGAGCTGTCAACGGACCAGACTTCCCGCGCACCTCCGGCAAGGGCGTAGACGGAAAATCCTCCCGTGTAGCAAAACGCATTCAACACAGTCCGTCCTCTGGCGTAGCGCCGAAGCAGTGCCCGGTTCTCTCGCTGGTCTAGAAAAAATCCAGTCTTCTGCCCTGTGCGACAGTTGACACGAAACTGAAGACCGTTTTCGTCGATCATCGGCTCACTTAGCTCTCCGAACTCAAGCGGAGAGACCTCGTCCGGAGCGCGGCCGGGGCTACGGTCAACGACGGTTGACACATCGGAATGCCCTTGGAGCACTTCGCGCAGGTGATGCTTCCACGCCTGCATGCCTTCCGAGTGGCATTGTACGACCAGGGTCCGATCGTAGCGGTCAATTACCAAGCCCGGAAGCCCATCGCCTTCAGCGTTGATTAGTCGAAACGCGTTGGTGCCCTGCTCACGTAGGACCAAACTGTCCCGCACGGCCTGAGCCGCGGAGATCGCGTCGGACAGGAATGCTTGTGGGGCATGGATGGGGGCCGTAGAAAGCACGCGCACTGCGATGCTATCTGCGCCGTAGTGCCCCGCTGCTAGGAAGGTTCCATCTTCGGCGCAAACGTTCACCAACGCTCCCACAGTCGGCGCGCCTTCGAGGCGCTGCACGGCACCGGAGAAAATCCAGGGATGTCCGCTCTCGACGGCTCGTCGCCGGGATGAACGCACTACTATCGTTGGAAAGGAAGATCGGCTCACAGGGATGGTGTACTAGGTCATTCTACCGGCAGCGGGTGTAGTTCCGGGTGAATCAAGACCGCGTTTCTGGTGTCCCTAAAAAAAAACGGGAACCGCAACGCAGTTCCCGTTTCAGCTGTTTCTTTCGGCCTGGAAGGCCGGCCGTACACAGACTACGACGGCGCTACTGTTCCCCTGACTGGGAAGCAGATTGCTGCACCGGCGGCGGAGGAGCAATGGGCTCTTCCACTCGAGGTTGCGGAGCTCCCAACGTCGAACGGGAGGAGCTGCTGCCATCGTTATTTACCGCGAGACCGACCGCTAGAGCAGTTGCACCGGTCGCACCTAGCGCAGCAAGACCGGCACTTGAAGACGAAACCGGCGCTACTGCGGCAACCGGCGTTCCGCATTCGATCGCTACTTGGTAGGAACCCTGCGCGAGCTGCTGCGAAAACGTCGCCTCACCCGCCGCGTTGGTCTCGGTTGAACCGACTACCTTCGTCTGGCCGTCGACGCCTACTTCAACCAGCTTGAGAGTTACATTTTCAACCGAGTCGCCTTCGTCCAGCGATTTCAAGAGCACCGAGACTTGCCCTTGCTCGCCTGCAGGAATCTGCTTGGCGGCAAGCGTCTGCTTCTCGATGTTCAGGATGGTGACGGTTCCCTGAGCTGCTCCGGCAACAGGAGCAGTCGTCACATTGACTGACGACAATATGTACTCACCGCAGTCTCCCTGCTCCGAATTGCTGGCAGTCTGCTGAGGCGCTTGATAATCCAGGACTTGACGCTCTGCCGACGCATTTTGCGTAAACGCAAGGACACATGCCGCCGAAAGAGAAAGCGAAACCACATGTCTGTTCATGATCACCCGATAATTCATTGCTGCTTAACTTCTATAATAGTGGGCATCAGTCTGTAGCCGCCGATTGCGAGCTATAAACAACAGCCTTGAGACACCCGCTCCTCCCCGTCTCTTGTCGCTACCACCGTCCGGAGCACTGAAGATGTCTCGACCGGGCGGACTATAGCAATTCCACGACCTAATTTCCACCGTAATCGGGGGTTATCTGTCCGGGAAAACGCTCAATGCCTCGCGACAGAAAGCCGCCCTCCAAGCGTTCGATACTCTTCGAACTAGGGCACCGCCTAGCTACCCGTGAATTCAGGGACTTAGAAGATCCGCCCTTGCCCTCGAAGCTAGACGCCGCCCCAGGGGTTACATTGCACCTACCCTGTTCGTAGCCAGAGACCGATTTGGCCAATCGAAACAGGACGCGCCGAACCGAAACACGATCGGCATCAAGTTCAGCGCTCGCTCCCCCGGGTGTTGCCCACACGCTCAAACCTTTGCAGCGGCATTTTTGACTCTGTCGCACTACAGCACCAGCTGACAAATCGATGAACGTTACCCGAAAAGCTTAGCAAGCTTTGCGATTTTCTTCATTTTGTAATAGCCGTAGCCGTCATGAGCTCCGCCGTGCCGGTAGAGTGAAATCGTTTGTACCTCTTTAGCTGTAATCGTATGCGCCGTTCAAACCTCTCTCTCCTTCTCTCTTCCATTACGTCCACTGCTCGGAATTCGGTTCGACCGCTGCTGGGCTTCCTAGCTTTTCCGATGCTGCTTGGAGTCGCGCTAGTCGCCTTCACAGCTTCCGCGGAAGCGCAGGGAAGCGTCACCGGCCTCACGCTCGTCAACGCTGCCACCGAACAAGACATCGGACCGCTGAGCAACGGCGCGGCGTTTGCTGCAAGCGGCCTTCCTTTGTCTCAACTTAATGTGAGAGCAGAAACGACGGGGAGTGTCGGTAGTGTGGTCTTCGCTTTCAACGGCAATGCGACATTTCGCACGGAGTCTGCGGCACCCTACACCCTCGGCGGCGATTTCAACGGCGACTACTTTGACCTCGCTATCAACGTCGGTTCGCACACGGTGACTGCGACACCTTATTCAGGTTCCAGTGGCTCAGGGACGGCCGGCGTACCGTTCACCGTTACATTCTCGATCACGAGCGGGGGACTCGTGCTGAGTCCGCTCAGTCACAACTTCGGTTCCGTTGCCCTCGGCTCGACCCAAAATGTCCAGTTTACGCTCTCGAACAGCAATCAGAGTTCCACTGGCGCCTTTCAGGAAACAGGTGGGATCGTCGTATGGGAAGTGGAGAGCAAGCCTGCCGCAACGGGGTGGACGTCGAAGACGACGATTCCCGGCTATACGGGAACAAGCTACTACGAATGGACCGGCGCGGATTCCTTCGGTTCCGGCGGTAACGGCACGATAACTTACGAGTTCCAGGTTCAGACCCCCGGCAACTATGAACTACGCTGGCGCAGTCGGATTGCAGTTGGCGATAGCAGCACTGAACACAACGATTCCTGGGTGCAGTTCCCATCCGGCCAAAACATAACGGGCGAGCAGGCACTCAACGGCAATTGGACTAAGGTCTACACGAACCAGAAGAACGTGTGGTCGTGGAACTCGCTCACCGTGGACAATGTCGGACGTCCAATCCGGCAGTTCTTCTCGGCGGGAACTCACCAGTTGAAGATTTCGGGCCGCTCACAGGGACACGCCATCGATCGCATCGCACTGTTCAAGTATGACGCGGTGTCGTTCAATGCGAGCACTTTTACCGCGCTTCCGCAGTCAAATCAGACAGGCGGAAGCGGGCCGAGCATCACCGTCCAGAGCATTGGTTTCGCCGGAACCCACTCCTCGGATTTCTCCCATAACGGCCCAACGGGTTCGTTCGCGCTGGCGCCCGGACAGCAGCTTCCGTTCACCGTTACCTTCGATCCCAACGATGTCGGCACGCGCACGGCCCAGCTTGTCGTCAACTCCAACGCACCGACCAGTCCGGAGGTTGCGCTTCTCGAGGGTATCGGAGAAGCCGGCTCCGTAAGCTTCTCGGCGTCACCCACCGACCATGATTTCGGCTCGGTTGTAGTCGGGCAGCAGTCACCGCAGCCGCTTACTGTTCAGTTGACCAACAACGGCTCTGCCCCGGTCACTGTGACCTCTCTCACGATTTCCGGGGACAACATCGGAGACTTCAGTTTCTCGAAACCGACCCCCTTTACTGTCGGAGCAAACAGCAGTGATACGGTCTCCGTCTCGTTCAGCCCGACGGCGGTCGGTCCCCGAACAGCGTCGCTCGCCATTCAATCGAATGCCAGCGGCTCCCCGCATGACGTTTCACTTACCGGGACGGGAGAGAATGCACCCCAAGGACAGAGCGTGACGGCGCTGGTTTTGATCAATACAGATACGGACCAGGATATCGGAGCGTTGACCAACGGCGGGGTACTAAATCTTGCCTCCCTGGGCAATCCCTCGTTGAACGTTCGCGCCGAAACGAACCCGGCAACGGTCGGCAGCGTCAAGATGGAACTCACCGGCCCGGTAAGCCGCACTCAAACGGAGAGCGTCGCTCCGTATGCACTCTTCCAGGATATCGCGGGCGACTATCAGCCCGGCACGCTAACGCCAGGCGCGTATACGCTGACGGCAACTCCGTACCCCCAGAGTGGCGCAAAAGGCACCGCGGGCACTGCGCTTACTCTCTCCTTCACTGTGCAGAACCAAACCCCGACAACGGCGTTACTCGTTTCGCCGGGTAGCCTTGCCTTCGGAACGGTGACGGTTTCGCAGCAGTCACAGCTCAGCGTGCAGCTTGAGAACACGGGGAGCACCGATGTCTCCATATCCGATATCGGACTGGGCGGGACGAATTCCAATCAGTTCGGTTTTTCGAAGGCCACGCCCTTTACCCTCACACCGGGGCAGACTACGACTATCCCGGTGACCTATGCGCCGACTGCCGCCGCTGCGCATACAGCAACATTAAGCATCACCTCGAACGCACCAAGCTCACCCGACACCGTCACCTTGAGCGGCACTGGGCAGAGCGCTCCCCAAGGACAGAGCGTCACTAGCTTGGTATTGGTCAACGCCGATACCGACCAAGATATCGCTGCCTTGACGAACGGCGGGGTCATCAACCTTGCTGCGTTGGGTAACCCCTCGCTCAATGTTCGCGCGGAAACCAGCCCGACAACGGTCGGTAGCGTGAAGATGGAACTTACAGGTCCGGTCAATCGCACCCAAACGGAAAGCGTCGCTCCGTACGCACTGTTCCAGGATATTTCCGGCGACTACCAGCCGGGAACGCTAACGCCCGGTGCGTATACCCTTACGGCAACTCCGTATACCCAAAGCGGCGCGAAGGGCACGGCGGGAACAGCGCTCACGGTGTCCTTCACGGTCCAAGATCAGACGCCCACGACCTCGCTCCTCGTTTCGCCGGGCAGTCTTGCGTTTGGAACCGTGACCGTGGCTCAACAATCTCAGCTCAGCGTCCAGCTCGAGAATAATGGCAGCACCAATGTGTCGGTAACAAACGTTGGGCTGAACGGTGCAAACGCCGATCAGTTCAGCTTCGTGAAGGCCACGCCGTTTACCCTAACGCCGGGGCAAACTACGACCATTCCGGTGACGTATGCACCAACCTCGGCCTCAGCGCACACAGCCACACTAGACATCACATCGAACGCACCAAGCTCACCCGATGCCGTCACCTTGAGCGGCACGGGGATCTCCGGACAATCGGGAATCAGCATTATCAGCTTTACGCTCATCGACGCGGAGACAGACCAGGACATTCGCAACATCAACAACCAGGAAATAATCAGCCTGGAAGATCTGCCGACCACTGCGTTGAACATCCGCGCGAATACCTCTCCAGCCACCGTCGGCAGTGTGGTTTTTGACTTCGACGGCACAACCGCTACGGAAAGCGTCGCTCCTTATGCCCTGTTCGGTGATCAAAACGGCAACTATACGGGCGGCTCCCTGACCCTCGGAGCGCATACCTTGACAGCGACTCCCTACGTCGGATCGGGTGGAAGCGGGGAAGCCGGTATGCCATTGACGGTTAGCTTTACGGTGGTTGATTCGGCCCCGCAGCCGATCGTCCGAGTGAACGCAGGAGGCCCCCAGTTTGTCGACGGTGCAAACACGACTTGGGCCGCTTCATCCGGCTTCTTCAGTCAAGGCGCTCTGGCCGCGTTCAACACAACTGCCGCAATTGCAAACACGAACGACGACCCTCTCTACCAGAGCGAACTGTCTGGAACTTTCGGCTACCAAACCGCGGTGGACCCCGGCACCTATCGGGTTTCGCTGCTCTTTGCAGAAATTTTCTGGACTACCAATGGACAGCGGGTCTTCGACGTCCAGATTGAGAATGCTCTAGTACTCGATGACTACGACATCATCGCGGATGTCGGGCCACTCACTGCAGTAACCAAGACATTCGATGTTGAAGTCACGGACGGCACGCTCAATATGGGTTTCGTACCGAGCGTCGACCGCGCCAAAATTTCGGCAATTGCGATCGATCGCATAGGTGGAGACGGGGAACCCCTACCTATCCAATTTACCCAACGAATCATTGCCAGTCCCAGTACCTCGGGCGCTGCAGCTTTTGCTAACCCTACGTCGCTTCAGCTCGGTCCTGATGGTAGGTTGTACGTCGCACAACAGAATGGACTGATTCACATCTTTACGCTCAATGTGAACAAAGAAGTAGTCGCTACCGAAGTAGTCAACGCTATTTTCAATCAACCTACGCTGAATGAGGACGGAGCCCCTTCAAACTGCCCCACGCCGGTGGGTCGACAGGTGACCGGGCTGTATGTTGACGCTCAGGCAAACATATATGTCGCCCATTCCGATCCGCGTATCGGGGTGAACAGTAGCACCGCTGCGCTGTGTATCGACACCGATGGAGGGGTGCTGACCAAGCTACTGGCGCCGAACTATAATGCACCAGGCAGCAAGGTAGACTTGGTCACCGGACTTGGACGGTCTCGTGAGAATCACGCGCCGAATGGCTTGCAGGCCGGGCCGGACGGGTGGCTCTATCTGTCGGTCGGAGGCAATACCAACTATGGGGCACCAAGTACTTATTTCAGTAATGTCCCGGAAACGAACGCCGTCGCA
>JAGRAW010000158.1 GCA_020434415.1 Bdellovibrionales bacterium | reverse complement strand
CTCGCTTCGACACAACCGTCTGAAGCAGTTCCTGCATCTCGTACACTAACGCTGAAAGATCCACCGGCTCGCGATGTAAGCTTCCGCGCCCCGAGTACACCAGAAGCTGGTGGGTGAGCTCGGCTAGACGAGTGGCCGCAGTTTTGATCTGTTCAATGCGAGCGGACAGTGCCGAGTCCGAGGGAGCTTCAAGAGCCGCTAGACCGGCGTTACCGAGCACCCCCATCAGCAGATTGTTGAAGTCATGCGCGATGCCGCCGGCCAACAAACCCAAGCTCTCGAGCTTTTGACTCTGGTACATCTGCTGACGCAGTTGCTCCGTTTCCTCCGCCGCGCGCTTGACGGCGGTGATGTCGCGGATTACTACGACCGCTCCGAGCAAATGTCCGTCTTTGGCACGAACAGGCCGCGCCGTCGCGCTGATCCAAACGCCGTCCGGACGGTGCTGATTGCGAAGGAATATCTCCACCTGGTCGGCACTTTCTCCTCGAAGCGCCCGTGTAATCGGCAGTTCCTCGAGCGGATACGGGGTCACCATGTCCGGAAGGTAATTGCCGAACTGCCTCACCCTCAGCTCCAATGGAAGCCTTGAATGCTGAAAACCATAGATACACTCGGCGGTCTTGTTGAACATCAACAGGTTGCCGCGCTCGTCGGTAACGATCACTCCGTCCCCCATACTGTCGATGATTGCTTCGAGGGTCAGCAGCGCGCCATTGTTCGTCAGCGGACTGCCGATAGGCGTCGGCGAACGCGGAGCCCCTTCCGCCAAGGCGTCGAGCACGCAGTGCAGCACGGCATCGTGACGACTCCCCGAATGTCGACTGAGCGGAGCTGCGAAGGTGTTTTCGACGACCTTCCCGTTCAAAAGCAGGCGAGGCACCAACGGCAGGAGATTAAGTAGTTTAGTCGATGAAAAGCGGGAATGATCGAATGCGCAGACGACGAGCAAGTCGTTGTCTGCCAAGACGCTGTGCAGCCGATGCAAGAATGCGCTGGCAATCCGCACACTGTCGGGGTGCAAGAGGGTCCAAGCCATATCGATCAAGAGGCGCACCGAGCTACGCCCCGTAAGTCGAGCGGCTGAACGAAGTTGGCATACCGCGTCAACGGCATTCTCGATGGTGCATCCGGATGCGGAGTCGCAGAACTGGGCAAACGGCAGTACCGAAGAATCGAAGATCGAGCCTTCGGACTCGAGCAACTCGCGACGAAGCGATTCTTCCTCTCGAGGACCGACCACCACGGCGACCTCCGCACCGGCCGCCTCTCCCGCTTGAAGGAACGGGAGCAAGGTGTCGGAAAAATGCTCTCGGGAATCGAAGATCCACCCGACCGCTTCTCCGGCCACGAATCCCGGCGTCCTCCATTGCCCCCGAAACCGCAGCCCTCGGTTCGGTCCGAGGTCCTCGGTAGGTAGTACCTGATTCGGTGATTCTGTCGTGCCTTCGAGTCGTGTCTCGTCGTGACGGCTCATTCCGCTGCCTTTCATTAGAAAGCGGTGCGCACGCAGGATGGTGAAGCGCAGTCCTTTTTCAACCTTCTGTTCGGCACACGGATGTGTCGAATAGGAATGCCTGACGCACAGTCGACACGACAGAACAGATCCATCGTATCACTTCCCTAGCAACCTGCGAGTGCGACCGAGAATGGTTTCGCTGAATTCAGTATAGCGGCCGCTTCCGGCTTAAGATACGGGTTGGCAAGCAGAGAACACGCTTCGACGAAAATTGCCTGAACAGGCTTCAGTCGCCGCCTGCCGGACGACGTCGGGGAATAGCGAAGCGGTGCGTTACGAAAGCGCTACCCTTTGACCTTCGCCTCGAGAGCTTCGATATTGCCCTGCTTTTTCTCACCTCGTAAGGCCTGGGCGGCCGGGGTAATCCAGGTATGGCGCCGCATCAGATCGCGCGTCGAGCGCACGAGCTGTTGCTCATCGGTCTGTTGCTCCTGAATAATGGCGTCCAGTCGCGTGAAGAAGTCGTCGCGACCGAAGTTACTCAGATCTGCATCAAGAAGGTAACCGGACAGCTCGATGGAGGCTCGCTGACAGGGTCCCCTGGCGCCATCCAAGAGCTGAGTGTCGAGAATCATCTGCCGGACCTGAGCGATCTCTTCCTCGGTGAAGCCACCGTAGTCTCGCATCGCGTTGGCCGCATCCTCGGCACCTCGCGCCTCATGTCCTACAGGGCCCTGAATGAAGCCCGCATCATGAAAGGCCGCCGCAATCGCAATCAACTCGATCTCGCGCGGCGTGCGTCGATCGTGAACTGCAAAATACACAGCCTCTCGCAACACATCCCGCGAATGGCTTGCGGAGTGAAACGTGTACCGGCCGGGGACTTCTTCATCCAGTCGAGTGAGTATGGCCGCGACCACAGGATGCGCTTCCATCGCCGCGATCGTCTCTTCAATTTTCTGCGGGGTGTCCTGTTTCATCCACTCTCTCCGGCAGTACTATCGGACATTTCCTGGTGCTAGAGGAGCGAATATACTTCGATGGTTCCGGTTCGTCCGGCCACCTGCACTTCGCCCAGTGCTCGGGCAGGAAACTCCTCCATCACCCGCTCTGCAGTTGCTTTGCTGACGATGAAATCCGTTCCCTTTTGTTTCGCTACGCTTTCGAGCCGAAATGCAACGTTCACCGTATCGCCAAGCACCGTAAAATCTCGCCGCCCTGCACCGCCGACGGTGCCCATAAGCGCCTCGCCGGTGTTGAGCGCAATGCGACAACTCCACGGATGCTCATGTCGATGCATCCAGATTTCGCTTTCGGACATTTCTTTCGTCTTCTGCGTCATTTCCATACCGGCACGAACGGCTTGTCGAGCGAGTTCGGTAGCATTCGCATGCGTCCCCCGCCATAGCGCCATCACACAATCGCCGATATACTTGTCGACTTCTCCGCCGTGCTTGCGCACGATTTCGGAAACCTCCTGGAACCAGACGTTCATCATCTCGGCAACGTCTTTCGGCGGCAGTGTTTCAGAGAGTTTGGTGTAGCCGCAAACGTCGACCACCAACACTGTTACCACGACGGCGGCGAGCTGTGCGGTTTGCGTGCGTCCGTGCACCGAGTCGTCGCTCTCGTCTTCACCCAACGTCAGCTTGCAGGTGATTTTCGAATCGCCGATGGTGATGACGTCGCCGGAGGTCAGATCAACCGGAGTGGTAATTCGAGAGCCGTTAACGAAGGTGCCGTTTAGGCTGGACAGGTCGCTCAGCACTACCCCTGAGGCGGACGCGCTGAATACCGCATGAAATCGGGAAACGTTTCGATTCTTTAGCGGAACGTCGTTGGTCTTGGCCCGACCGATTCTCAACGTCATGCCTTCTCGGAGCTGGTACTCGAACCGCTCTAACCCGTCGGCTGCCGCCTCGACCGTCTCTGACCCCAGGGCGTCCGCAGCCGCGAAGGAGCCGGTCTCAGAAACCGGTTCTTCGAGATACAGCGTGGCAATAACCGGACCTTCTTTCTCTTCAGTCATTTTCGACACCCGTCCAGACAAATACGAGCCTCTAAGCCCTGGCGCTTATTGCAGAATCGAGCGATGCCCACTCAAAATCAGTAGGGTGCCTCGCCCTAGTTTCATAACCCAAGCGACCACACCGGTCAAAGAAACAAGCTAAACCGACCACTTAGCTATGCTCGCCCCCGCCTCCAGCGGTATCGCCGCCAACGGGAATGCTCAGCAGCTCCTCTCCGGACGCAGCATCCTTCAACACAATCGTGATGCTCTCAGGAATGGCGGCGAACGCAGTTTTTACGTTCTCCAGAAACTTTGCCTTCGCAAACGGCGGCATCTGTTGGACCGGAAAATCCGCCACCATAACTTCAGCCCGATTGGCCGCCGGCCAGGTCACCCGTTGCAGCTTTGGTCCAATGATCGAGTGCGAGGTGAAGTAACGCTCGATCTGCATGGCGGCTGAGACAGTTTCATCGGCTCTCGGCGCAGCTGCAGTAACGGAATCGGCTGCAGTGTCGGAACCGGCTGCGGCACCGGCCTCCCCCGAAGGCGCGTCCAAACTTTTCATGAACTGTGCGACCTGCTGCTTTACCTCAGGATCGGGCGCAAGGTCCTGGGCTTTTTGCGCTGCCTCCTTTGCTTGAGCGATGTCACCCAGTTCACGATACACCAGTGCCAAGGTAATCTGGGCCGGAAACGCGGATGGCTGGACTGCCAGCACTTCATCGAGCTTCGTCTTCGCTTCAGCAGCCTGCCCACCCCGCAGCAATGCGAGCGCAAAATCCGTCTTCGCTTGCAAATCCTCCGGACGCTGCTTCAGGTAACGCGGGTAGAGTTCGAGGGCCTTGTCGATGATGCCGGCATCAAGGCAAACCTTGGCCAAACCGAGCAGCGCTCCCGGATGCTCCGGCTCGAGATCCAGCACGTGGCTGAAAGCTCGAACCGCTTCCATCAAAATGCCGCCGTTCGACGTGCGAAGCGCTTCGCCGACTAGCGCCCCCGCCAACTGCATTTGGGTCTCGATATCCTTAGGGCGCTCTGCAGCCGCGGTCTTCAATGCTTCGATGTTGGCCGCCCCCTGCGCACTGACGCCGTGCTCGCGGGCAAAATCCTGCGCCAAGTAAGAGCTGACGCCGGCGGCGAGGCTCCAAATCAGCAAAGCTACGCTAAGAAAAAGAAAAGTCGGAGTAATCTGTGACATGCGCTGAGTCAACTGTTGCGTTCAAGCTGTTTCGTGTTCGTAGTATCGCCTTGCCAAGCTCATTCCGGAGTTCCACCGACCAAAGCCAAAAAGGTCTCGAGCCCCGACTTCTTCTCGGAGGAGAGAATATGCTGCGGCAAGCGCCAAACGTCTGGCGAGCACGGCAGTATTGCGTATTCCCGCAGGAGCGGAAAGACATAGCAACGCCCGCTGACTCTGATCCAACCGAAAAATTTAAATTCCCCTTTAATGTCGGATGCTTCGCCGGAATCCCGAACAAGGAATGGGCCGACACAGCGCTTCAGACAAAACGCGTGCAGGTGTACCGCACAGCTACTCACCAAGCGCTTTTCATCCCCGGCTCCTCACCTTATGCTCGTGGATAAGCTCTAAGTCCCAGTACTGCGCCCAACGAGGAGGAATAATGGCAGAACAAGCGCCAGACACAGCGCCTTCGGCGCCCGAAGCGGCAAAGTCATTTGTCGCGGCTCACAATCACGGTGCGCTCGCGACACTCTCCCAGGCGGTGCCGGGCTACCCCTTCGGTTCGGTAGTACCGTACGACGTTGAGCCCGGAGGCGCTGTAGTTCTCCTGATTTCCAGAATTTCCCAGCATTACAAAAATCTAGTTGCCGATGCGAAAGCGAGCCTAATGGTGCTTCAACGTGGAGGCGAAGAGGATCCCCAGGCATTCGGCCGCCTCACACTGTTGGCGGACTTCCGCGAAATTGCGCCTTCGGAACTCGAATCCGTGAGTAGTGCCTACTATGAGCGGCACCCGAAATCGCCGGCCCGCGCGCTTGCCCATGATTTCGTTTTTTTTCGCGGGCATCCCGTCCGTATTCGGTGGATTGGCGGATTTGGCGACATCCGGTGGATCGATGCAACTGACTACAGCAGTGCTCCTTTCGATCACGTTGCCTATGAAGCTGAGCCAATCCTACGCCATATGAACGAAGATCATCGCGATGCGCTTGCCGAATTGGCTCGTCATCATTCAGCCATCGACTGCACCCCGGAGCAATGTCTGATGGCCGAGCTTCACCGTACGGGTTTCTCCATTCGGGTCCGGACACCTGACGGAACACAGCAAGTGGCACTTTCATTCGCACAGCCTGTTCAGACCGCGACTGAAGTCCGAAATCAGCTCATCACAATGCTGAAGGAAGCGCGGGCTTAAGAAGAATAGAAAATGGTGACAGAGACCAATATCCCTAATTTCTCTGGAAGCGAAATTAGAAATATTGGTCTCTGTCACCATTTTCTATAAAGTTGTAGCATCGAGACATCTCAAGTCGAGACCTCCTAGTATGAAACGACCTATTTCGCTGCTGCTTATTATCGCTGCGCTCGCTATCGCGGGATATCTGTTGATTCCCCCGCCTGTCTCTTCGCCTGAGCTTTCGACGTCCAAAATCCACCAGGAGCCGACGGTAGTCGCCCCTAAGGATGGTGGCGCCGGTGACGATGATAGCCCCTCCGATTCCGCTCACAGCACAGAAGATGGAGGGGCGGAAGCGACTGGTTCCGAGGTAACACTTGCTCCGCTCACAGAGCAGGAGATGGAGAGATTAAAGCTCACGGACTACGAAACCTATCTCCGAGTCAAACACGCCCAAAATAACCGGCAAGGGTCGGCTGCCGATGAAGGCGACGTCCGTGCTGCGGCCCGAGAACGCGTTCGTGAGCGCCTGCTGAACCGTCTTGAGGAAAATCGCTCGCAACCGGCAGCCGATGCTTCGCCAGACCCGACGCCCTAACCGATTACTGCAGTAGCCTGTGCTGGTTGGCGAAGAGGCTACGCACGCTTGCAAAAGATAGAGACGCTCCGCAAGGGAGGCGTTTTGGCTTGCATACGCATGCTCTCCGGTATCACCGGCAGCTGTTCCGCTCGGTAGTCAACCTCTTCAAGCTGCGCAAAAAGACGGAGTGATTCGAGGCGAGGAACAGAATACGGTGCGCTTGTCTGCTCAGTCGCCTCGTACTCGTAGGATACCAGGTACAGCACCCCGTTCCGCGCCAACTGCGCGACCAGCAGCGATGCATACTGCTGTCGGATGGATGGGGGAAGCGCTACCAACGCCGCTCGATCGTAGATAAAGTGAAATGGACAGGCTGTTTCCAAGGCAAAAATATCGCCCTCAATCAGTCGCACCCGCGGAGCACTGTAGACCTCGCATGCTCCTTCGCGTCGCCTTTCGAACTGAACCTCAGGAAATCGACAGGTTCGCAGCAACTCCAGCGCTCGCGGCGCGACATCCAGACCGGTCACAGAGAGCGACTGATCGTAGAGGTAGCGAACCGCCCAGGAATCCCCGCACAAAGGAACAAACGCTTCGGCACCGCCCGGAAGCTGAAAAGTCTGTCGTAGTCTCTGAAAATCGCTCTCCAGCTCTTGATCGGCTTCCGGATACCTCCATCCGGTGGCACCTTCGTTCCATCGGGCGATCCAGTCGTCGTTCATCGAGTTTCCTCGTCGTTGAAGCCGCCCTGAGCTTCCGGTAAGCGTTCACAAATACTGCCAAACGCGATCAGCGTTTGACCACTCGAAGCAGCAGTGTTCACCTTTCTATTAGGCTGAACTTTAACGATTTTCACCACCGCGAGCGCTTACAGCTTCCGTTAAAGCTCGAAGCATCTGCAAGCGCAACGCCAATTCCTCATGGGACAAGTCGGCGTCGAGTGGTACGGCATAACGCAAATTCGCTTCGTACTCCAACTTACGCCAGCGCTCAAAATTGTCCTCCGAGAGATAGCTTTTCAGGAGTTGCTCGAGCAGCTCCTTTCGCTTCCGACGAAGCGCAACCAAGCTTCCCAATGCTTGCTCGTCAAGAAGCTCGAGCGCTGCAATTGTGGCCTGAGTCTCTCCCACAGGACATCGCACATGGGATTCCTCAGCTCCGACGCCAGGCACGGCTTCGTCCACCTTGTGCACCGGACTTGCTACTGTTCCATCCGTCGTTTTCCCGATCACCATGACATGTGCGTCCCGTCCAAGGTCCTCCCTCTGAAGCCGAACGACAATCGACCAAGACCCTTGTTCACCACCTCGCACGGAAGCCTCGCGACGTCCTATGACCGGCTTCGAGTGCCGCGCTGGAAATACAATGATGGCATGTGCGTCGAGCACCTCCGTCGGGCTCCAGAGTTCGACGAGGAAGGGCGTCGTATCGAGAACCTCCTGCGCCGCACACCACCACGGTGCCATAAGAATGCCACAGGCGAACAGAACACTGCGGAAGGTCATCCGTTTCATTCCTTCTGCACCTCCATCGCGCGGATGGCTTGAAGCAGCACTTGCAACACCGAAACCTCTCCTTCAAGATCCGAGGCATCTTGCAGTAGCTCATTCTGTGAAGCAAATCGCTGAGGCTCTACCCTTTTTTCGCGCAAGATACGGTCTGCACAGGCCGGATCGGCGCTAAACGTGTCCGTCAAGACACCTGCTCCACCAGGCAGCATGAATTGAAAACGATAGGTAATTCTGCGCCGTGGTTTAGGAAATGTTGCGAGAAAAGTCCCCTCTGAGCCACTACGCGCCATCGGTAACAGCAACAGCGAATCATCGAGCGTAAGGAGCACCTGAACTCGCTCCGGAGTTCCTTCTGACGCCGTTACAATCAGCGTCGACGGTTCCGATACAAATCGAGGCAACAAGAGGCGGTGAGAGAACGCGGGCAGAGCGGGCGACTCAGCCAAAGCGACAGAGACATAATTACCCACAGCTGCTAGCAGCAGCGAGAACCGAAACAAACGCGAGACAATTGCAAGCACGATGATTGAAAAAGTGAAAGCACCCTGAGAGCCCAATTTATAAATTTTGGCGATTGCCGACCCGGCAGATTCCTAGGGCGCTACGGCCGCGAAATCTGGAGCGCGCAAGAACGAGGTGCTTGCGTGGACCGCCTGAAAAGGTTGCCCTGAAAAGACACCTCGAAACAGAAGAGGGACTTTCTCGGCGATTCGCGAATTACCAGATGGTCCATGACCCCGTACGCCCTGATGTGTGATCGGTGTAGTTTCCCCGTAGGAGATATCCTTCGGACTCGGCACTGCTAACCTCCAACCCGTCAACCGCCGTCAGCGTCAACC
>JAGRAW010000157.1:6479-8777 GCA_020434415.1 Bdellovibrionales bacterium | reverse complement strand
AGCGAGGGATCCGAGGATAGGACGTTGGCATTTTCTCGAAGTTGCTCGTGATACTGTGGGGGCACGGCAGCCGAGTCATAGTCAAAGAAGATATCGTCGAAGAGCCCCCCAGCCTGGGCCGCGGGAATATTCCCGTCACCGAAGCGGTTCGCGCCAGAAAGACCAAGGTCTTCATCGGAAATAGCACCCCCATCAGGCCCTAAGCCGCCGGCCATGCCGTCGCCTTCCCCCGTCGAAGAGGCCGAGCATCCGGCGAACAAAAACAGTGCGCAAATTGCCAGCGCGGCATTCCGTCGACTACGCCCCTCGGCGAGTGGACGCTGTCCGCTGGTGCTTGCTGAGAAGGGAAAGGAGATAGGTGTTCGTGATTTAATTCGGTTCATTGCCAAAAACTGCGATGATATATGGGGGTTAACGACAACAACGACTGCCGGTAATCTATACCGGTCCCAACATTCCGGCCAGCGATAACTCATCAACACTGCCTTCTTCGATCGCTGGAACCGGGTTCCAATTAAATACCCCTCCGAGGGGTGGCTCCAGCTGGAACCGGGTTCCAGTTAAATACCGCTCCCACCGGGGCTCCAGCTGGAACCGGGTTCTAAAGAAATACCAAATACCGCGTCCTGACCTCGGGCTTTTTGGCGGGCTTTTTGGAACCGGGTTCCATTTTAATTCGGCCGGTTGACTGCGGTCCGGTCGAAGGGACTGAATAAACTCCGCTTCTTCGGCCTCCAAGAGTTTGCCTCCGCAAGCATGGACGTTGCTTGTCCTTTTTTTATTTCATGATATCTTCACGCGCTTTATGTCAGAAATTATTCCAAATAAATCTTGTCGGTTGGTCGGCTTTTGTGCGGCCGTCTTGTGTGGCGTCGTGGTGCAAGTGGCGGGGGTGCATGCCCAGCAGCCTTCGACGCCTTTTACTTGCCTGGAGTCGAAGCCGGAGGAGCAGGCGGATCAACTGTTGCAAGCGGTTGAGCAGCGATACGAGTCGTTTACGGACTTGGCGGCTCGTTTCTACCAGGACTCATATTTCATCGGGCTTGGGCAGCGAGTGCAGAGCAGCGGCACGGTGCGCTTCAAGAAGCCGGGGATGATGGACTGGATCTATGAACGACCGGATCCCCAGCGCTTCGTTGCCGACGGCACGACGCTCTGGTTTTCGCAGCCCGAGTTGAACCAGGTTACGGTCGGAGCATTCCAAAGTTCCTTTTCTTCAGACTTGCCGGTGAGCTTCTTGCTGGGAATTGGAAAGCTGACGGAGAATTTCAAGCTGCTCGAAAGCTGTCGCTCTTCAGACGGCGTCGTATTGAAGCTCACGCCGAATGCGGCAGATCCCAATCTCGACGAGTTCATGCTCTTGGTTGACGCGTCGAGCAAGCTGCCGAAGGGCGCAAAGGTGGTGGATTTAGGCGGCAACGAAACGTCCATCACCTTTGAAGAAGTCGATCTTACACAGCAGTTCTCCGCGGGGGATTTCCGTTTCGACATTCCGAAGGGGACGGACGTTATCGATCGCCGTCACAGCCAACCGGCGCTTACGGAGTCCGAAGTAAAGTGAGTATGAAGCTTCCCGTCGTTCCCGCAAAGACGAACGCGCCTGCCGCTACTGCAGGGGTGTGTGGCACCGGCGCAACACCAATGGTGTCAAGCGAGGTCGTGCCGGCAAAAGACTACGCCGGAAATGTCCTGATGGTGACGCTTGGTTGTGCGAAGAACCTGGTGGACTCGGAGGTGATGTTGGGGGCGCTTCGCAGTCGGGGATTTCAACCGATTGCGGAACCGAATGAAGCCGATTTGATCGTCGTAAATACCTGCGCGTTTCTCCAGTCGGCAGTGGAAGAAGGCATCGATCGAATACTCGAGATGAGCGAGTATAAGGCCTCGGGACGTTGTCGAAAGCTCGTCGTGGCGGGCTGTATGGTGGAACGCTACCGAGACGAATTGAAGAAGTCTCTTCCGGAAGTCGACCAGTTTCTCTCCACCGACGAACTGCTCAAGGTCGGATCCGACGATGCAACGAGCGAAGAGTGCTTTCAATCCGCTCGGCGCCCTTACTTCCTCTATGATGAGTCGATGCCGCGCATTCGTTCGACGGCGGGGCATACCTCCTACATCAAGGTTGCCGAGGGTTGTAATCGGCCTTGCACCTTCTGCATCATTCCCAAAATCCGTGGCTCCTTCCGGTCACGTTCCATCGAGTCAATCCGAAGCGAAGCTGACCGGCTCCTTGATCAGGGAGTTCGGGAGCTCAACCTCGTGGCCCAAGATTTGACCGCCTTCGGTACCGATTTCGAA
>JAGRAW010000157.1:0-6469 GCA_020434415.1 Bdellovibrionales bacterium | reverse complement strand
TCGTGGGATACGCTCGGAGCTGCCCGCGCTGCTTCGCGCGCTTGCTGAGCGGCGTTCGCGCGAGGAGTTCTGGATTCGCTTGCTCTATGCCTATCCGATCGGGGTGAACGAAGAGTTGGTCAATCTCATCCGGGACGAACCGGCCATTTGCAGCTATCTCGATCTGCCGCTGCAGCATATCAGCCATTCCGTATTGAAACGAATGCAGCGACCGCTGGGCGAGAAAGGCACTCGAGCGCTGATCGAAAGTATGCGCCACGCCGCGCCGGAAGTACACCTGCGAACGACTTTTATCGTCGGCTTCCCCGGTGAGACGGAAGAAGATGTGCGGGCGCTCGAGAAGTTCGTTGCCGAAGGCCACTTCACGCATGTGGGGGTGTTTACCTATTCGCAGGAAGAGGAAGCTCAGTCTTTCTCCATGTCCGATCAAATCGAATTGGAAGAGCGCGAAGCCAGACGTGCCAGAGTCATGGCTGCTCAACAGCGTGTGGTCGAGGAAAGTCACGAAGCGCTCTTCGGAAGCCGCATGCGGGTGCTTGTTGAAGGTTTCCATGAGGAGACGGAACTCCTCCTGTCCAGCCGCGCCGAATGGCAGGCTCCGGAAACCGATGGTGAGACCATCATCAACGAGTTTGACGAGTCGTACGGTGAAGTCGAGCCAAGTGAAGTGCTCGCGCGCTTGAAAGGCACCTTCGTCGATGTCGAAGTTACGGAAAGCGCCGGCTACGATCTTGTCGCCCGGCTGCTGCCGATATCGTAACTGTCGGACCGCCTGACGACTTTCCTATTTCGAGCCGGCGACGAGTGTATTTCCTTTGACCTCGAAGAGCGTATGTTCGGCAATGAGGTCGTGCTTCGAGTCGAATTCTAAGGAAAGCGATTTTCCGACGTGCCTTGCCCCATTCGAAAGATGGGCACCAAGCGCTGCCGGCTCGGTTCCTGCCCGAGCGGCAGCCTCCACCAAGAAAAACATCATATCGTAAAATATTGGAGCACCGCTCTGTAGGCCTGGCCACGGTTCTCCAAATTCAGCTTCCCAGCGAGAACGAAAGGCGGTTGGCGTTGGATCCGGCAAATCGAACATCTTCATGCCCTCAGCGCAGCCTTCAGTCTGGCTGAAGAAGTCGGGACTGTTGAGGGTGCTCGAGCCAAATAGCTTCGGGGCGACGCGAAGATCGCGGGCCTGGCGGCAGATCGCAGCACCATCCGCGATATAACTGGCGAGTAGCAGCGCCTCAGGTTTCTTCGGCTTGATTCGGATCAAGGATGCTCGGGCGTCAAACTGATCAGGGAGGTACTCCTCCTCGGCGACGATTTGTCCGTTGAGCCGTTCAAACTCTTCTTTGAACGCACGAATAAAATCCTCGCCATATGCATTCTGGATGGCCAGAACAGCGATACTAGTGACTTGCTCCGTGTTTTTAATGTGCCTTGCGAGCCGTCGGGCCTGGCGGCCGTTGGGCGACCAGAGGCGAAACACGCCTGCTCCCAACCCGGAAATTGAATCAGCCTCGGAAAAAGGGAAAAGTAGTACTCCAGCTTGTGCGGCAAGTGGCGCTACCGCCAGGGAGGCAGAGGAACAAGATGGCCCGAGGATAATCTTCACGTTATCTACGTTCGTGAGCTTCTTGAACGCGGACGTTGCCGCTGCCGGGTCGCAGCGATCGTCCTCGTAGATCACGTCGATCGGCGGTGTGCCGGGCTGAGCCTTCAAATCCTGTAACGCCAGCTCTACGCCACGCTTCGGATTTACCCCCCAAAACGCCCCATCGCCGCTGAGCGGGAGGATAGCACCTATCCTAATTGGCGAAGAGGAGTTCGCATGCTTCTCGTCTGCATCAGCTGCTGTGGCGGAGACGAAACAGGCGCTCAGTAGAAAGACCAAATGAACGCAGATTGGGGGAAGCGAGGGTTGCATCGGGTTTTCGCTTAGTCGAGTAAGAGCAGTTCGAGGATGTCTCAGATATACTTATTGAGCACGATAAGGGCTAACTGAAAATGCTATCGGGTTTGGCGCAAGCGGCTCTTTTGACAGAGGAGATTTGGTTTCGCTCCTCACCAGGCACTTCACCAGGCACTTCACCCGGCACTTCACCCGGCACTGAACCACATTGACCCCGTTTGTTCTCCGACGTAGGCTACTGGAAATACAGGCAACTTTCTGTTCCGTTTGACCGACATGGCAACACTGGATAGAGCGCAGCCTTACTTGGGTAGGATGGGCGAGGACGCACGTTAGATTTCAATGACTTAGCGATCTTGGATTCTATAGGGTCTTTACTGGTAGCGGGGTGAGGAGTGTCTGTCACAACAGATACTGGAGCTACACAAGAAGATTTGACAGTTTATAGTTATATCGCAGCTGGGGTTGAGGCAGCTATGGCAGCAAATGAGACCGTAAGAGGCGTTTCCCGACCGCCGGTGGCCGGCAAGAATACACCGTCTCGCCGGAACGGCGCGGGGTTGGTCTTCGCGTTAATCGCCCTTAGCTCCTTGCTTTCGGCGTGCGCGACCGAGAGACCGCGAATTCCTCCAGGACGTTGTTTCGTGAATAGCGATTGTCAGGAAGGCTTTCACTGCGTCGATACCTATTGCGAGGATATCTACCATCCTCGCCGCGAGATAAAGCCGTACTAGGCCAGCAATAAGCGACAAGGAAAGCCTGAATCGGAGGTCGTCCAGGTGCCGCTTGCGCCGCGGGCGCCCGGATGGTTGTCTTGGCGGTAGCGCATCCCTCACCACCAATTAGTGCCGTCATTGTGGTGTGTCCTGCGTTCGTTCAGTTTTGATTTCCGTTGCCGCTCTGTAAGTTGAACTTTCATCTTAGAGCTTATCCACGCCGATGCCGTCAGGGGGGCGAACGTGAGCAGCAAGCGAATGATGGCAAGATATGTAATCAGACTAGGCCTTCTGCTCGTCGCTTGCAGCGTGCCAACTCTTGTTGCGACCGGCTGTGGAAGCTCCGGCGGTGGGCAGTCGGAAGATGCGGCGCTGTTCGACCCGCAGAAATCGGCGGCGCGAAACTGGAACGAGGCCCTACTGGCAGCGATACGAGTCGATTTCGCTCGGCCGACAGTGCATGCACGAAATCTCTTTCACTCCTCGGCGATGATGTACGACCTCTGGGCGGCTTATGATGCCGTCGCCCAACCGTACTTCTTAGGCGCGGAGCGGGCCGGTGTGGCGTGTCCGTTCACTGAGCAAGAGCGAGAGAGGCTTCGCGCTACTGCCATCGATGTCGAAGCCGACCGCAGCGAAGCGATCAGCTATGCGATGCACCGCCTGCTCCATCACCGCTTTGCTAATTCACCAGGTGCGGGCATATCCCTTCCTCGCTTCGACGCGTTGCTCAGCGCCCAGGGATTCGATCCGACTCTTGCAACAACCGATTACTCGAAGGGAGGAGCGGCTGCTCTGGGTCGATATCTGGCGGACTGCGTCATCCGGTATGGGCTCAATGATGGAGCGAACGAATCCGCGGGCTACGCAAATCAGCACTATCAACCAGTGAATCCTCCACTGAACCCCGCGCTCCCAGGGGCTAACGGTTTGGTCGATCCGGACCGATGGCAGCCGCTTGCCTTGGCCATGTCGATTGACCAAGCCGGAAATCCGACGACCAATCAGCCTCCGTTTCTAAGCGCCGAGTGGGGGCGGGTGGTGCCCTTCGCTCTACAGGAGACAGCGCTGAGCTTGTTTGAGCGCGACGGTGTGTTGTATCCGGTTTATCTCGATCCGGGAGCGCCGGCTTTGCTTCGAGGTGCCCAAGCGCTGCCGGAAGAATACCAATGGACCCATTCGCTAGTCGCGCTCTGGTCTGCTCATCTCGATCCCGCAGACGGTGTTCTCTGGGATGTCTCTCCGGGGAGCATCGGAAACACGACGGCCTTGCCTCAGACCATTCAGGAAATGAGACAGTTCTACGACCCCTTGGAAGGCGGGGTGCGCGACCAGGGTCACACTGTCAATCCGTTCACCGGCGCTCCGTATGAACCGCAGATCGTACCGCGCGGCGACTACACGAGAGTCCTGGCCGAATTTTGGGCTGACGGGCCGCGATCCGAAACCCCGCCCGGTCACTGGTTTACGATTGCAAACACCGCAGTTCATGATCATCCTGCGTTCGAGCGTCGATACCGCGGCGTTGGTCCCGTGCTGAGCGATCTCGAGTGGGATGTGAAGCTTTACTTCGTCCTGGGCGGGGCGCTCCATGATGCTGCAATTACCGCTTGGGGAATCAAAGGGTGGTACGATTACATCCGGCCCATTTCCGCTTTGCGTGCAATGGCAGAACTGGGGCAGAGCTCCGATCCGAACTTGCCGAGGTACGATCCGGAGGGAATTCCGCTCGTGACGGGGCGGATAGAAGTAGTGCAGTCGGACGATGTGCTGGCCGGTGATTCCGGTGAACATGTCGGGAAGATCAAGGTGCTTGCCTGGCGTGGCCCCGAAGCAGTGTCTGATCCTCAAACGCAAACCGCAGGCGTGGGTTGGATCTTGTTAGAGCGTTGGTGGCCGTTTCAACTGGCGACGTTTGTCACGCCGCCGTTCGCGGGCTACGTCTCAGGCCATTCCACATTTTCTCGCGCTGCTGCTGAGGTCTTGACCGCGCTTACGGGCAGCGAGTACTTCCCCGGCGGTATGGGCGAGTTTGTAGCGAGGAAGAATGAGTTCCTGGTGTTCGAGCGTGGGCCCAGTGTCGATGTGCGATTGCAGTGGGCGACGTACCGTGACGCGTCCGATCAGACAAGCTTGTCGCGAATTTGGGGCGGCATCCATCCGCCGGTCGACGACATCCCCGGACGGCGCCTGGGAATCAAAGTTGCAGAGTCGGCAGTCGCCTTGGCCGAGGCCTATTTTTCCGGGCGAGGAACAGCGCTATGATCTCGACCAAGAATCTTCCGCGATCGTTTGAAACTGAACGGCTGCTGCTTCGCAGCCCCCGTAAAGGCGATGGGGCGATGATTAACGAGGCGGTGCGCGAAAGCTTCAAGGCAATAACTCCGTGGCTGCCGTGGGCGAAAACCCTTCCCACGGTGGATGAAACCGAAGCGTTCGCTGTCGATGCCGAAGAGGGTTTCGCGCGGGCTGAAAGCTTTAATATTCTGCTGTTTCGTAAAGACACTGGCCGTTATGTGGGCAACGCAGGCATTCCGCGGTTGAACTGGTCGATTCCCAGCTTCGAGATTGGCTATTGGGTGAGAACCAGCGAGCAAGGACGAGGCTTCATTTCTGAGGCCGTGACAGAGGTCACCCGGCAAGCGTTTGAAGTGCTTGGTGCGAGGCGGGTCGAAATTTTCTGCGATGCAAAGAATGTCTCCAGTGCAAGCGTTGCCGAACGTGCCGGATTCGATCTCGAGGGCATCTTGAAGAACCATCGTGTTAGAAACGACGGCACGATTGGGGACACGCGGGTTTACGCTAGAACGTTCTTCGAGACGACCCTTTAAGCTGCCGCGCGTTCGCTTCGATTTTGCGAAGCAAAGAGGTCGGAAATAGCTGCGACCCTTCAGCAAAGTCTCCAACCAATCGCAAAATGCAAACAGAGAAAGCTTGGCTCCTCCTAGAGGAAAAGTTAAGCTGCGCGTGCTGCTCTTTCCACCCTTAAGTCTGTAGAAAGGAGGTGCGCTATGTCGCACCGCACTACGTCTCCTGTCTCTAAGCAGCCTTATTCCGCTCTGAACACTGCGGCCCAACTCGGGCTCCGGGTTGGAGGCGCTGCAATCGCTCGAATTGTTCATGGAACTACGGAGCGGTCTACGCCGAACTTCCACGAGTGCAGCAGCCACGCGACTTTGATGGAAAGGCTTGCTGCCGGTTCGGGCTGCGTCATCGGTCGCAACGGTTCGGTCGAGTACCGCGGCTTTGAGCGCATGCCGGGAGACGGAATGATCGCCTACCATGCGCTGCTGGAAGTCTCGGGTACCGGCGACCGGCCGCTGCTGCGGGTCACGGCGTTGCATGCGCTTTTTGCGGACGTCAGCGACAGTCGCAACGCATGGGACGGGCACTGCGCGCTTGTCAATTCCGGCGGTTCGGTTGCCGTCTCCCGCGAGCTGGGCTTCGGCGGTCGGTTGACATCCTTGTATCGTGAACGCGGTCGCTTGCTCTTCAAACGTGACCCGGTGGTCTCAGTCGGAGGCGAGCAGATCGAACTCAGTCGCCGTACGATTGATCGCATCAACGCCTTCGGTCGGCACCCCGAGCTGGCCTTAGCCTAGGAATCGAGAAGCCCTTTCGAAACGACGTTCATCTTCGAGAGTACGTCGTTTCTACGTTCCGGTAGAGTTGGTTTTTTCAATGGGAGAGCCTGGGTGGGAAAGGCTCATGTTCATGGATGGCGGTTGGAGCAGCACCGGTCAGGACCCACCTCCTGACCATTCCTTTGAGCAGCTATAATGGCGAGACTGTTAGCCCGGAAATTTCCCGAATGAGCGAGCGAGGATGGAGGTCGGGGTGTGCCTTGGTC
>JAGRAW010000156.1 GCA_020434415.1 Bdellovibrionales bacterium | reverse complement strand
ATCAACGAGGCTGACGGCACATTCAAGGCTGCAGAAGAGCTTCGTGCGATTTATGAAAACGACGCGGGGCTACGCCCTACAGATGCGGTCATCGCCTATTGTCGTATCGGCGAGCGCAGCAGTCACTCGTGGTTCGTCCTGAAGTACCTCCTGGGCTACTCGAACGTCCGCAACTACGACGGCAGCTGGACCGAATGGGGCAACGCGGTGGGGCTCCCGATAGAGAAGTAGCTATGGCGAACCCGCCCCCGGCGCTAACATCCCTGCTTTCCGAGCTCGGTCAAATCGAAGATCAGGATCTGCGAGCAGAACTGCTGATCGAATATAGTGAGCGCTTCGTCCCGGTCCCTGAGACGGTTGCCCGGCGTCCCTATCCGGAAGTCAATCGCGTGCCCGGCTGTGAATCCGAAGCCTTCGTATTTCCCGAACAACGGGCTGACGGCACCTACCACTTCCATTTCGCGGTCGAAAACCCCCAGGGCATTTCGGCAAGAGCGCTTGCGGTAATTCTACAGGAGACAGTTTCGGGTGCGCCGCTTTCCCAAGTGCAAGCAATCGAAGACGATTTGGTATTTGCCCTGTTCGGCACCGGTCTCTCAATGGGCAAGGGGCTTGGACTGCGCAACATGGTCCAATGCGTCCGCACCATCGCCGGTGGAACGGCCCGGTAGCGAAGCGCTCTTCGCAACGAATTTTGTTCCGTCGAAAGCGAAACCAAGCGACAAATCTACCCCTGGCAACACCGGCAGTGTAATATCCGAGGATCAACCTTGGGCGCACTATTGCCCGGAAGAATGCCTATGAAGCTGATAATGACCTGCTCTAGCCTTTGCTTTTCGGTCGCTGTACTGCTGGCCGCACAGCTCCATCTTGAAACCTTAGCGTACGCTGCGGAGCAAGAAGGTGACGAAGCCGCCGATGAAACTGTCTCGGACGAATCGATAGAAAAAGAAGAAGAAGCCGAACAAGGCGGAGCGGAGCCATCGTCGGGTGAGAAGGAAGAATCCGACGATTAATTGACTGTCCATCGACTTTCAGCGGCGCTTTCGGACGCCTCCCTCTTACCGCGTCACTACAGCGTCAGTTCCTGCCTCTACAGCGCTGCTTGTTCGACGGAGATAGATGCGGGCGCTTGGGCACACAACGTCTGTTCGTGTCGATACCACGCTCTTACTTTGCTCACTGAAGCCTCCCAGTTCGTGATTCCAAACGTTCTGTAAAACGGTTCCCTGCTGACGCAGTAGTCAGGAGCTACGTGCAACCTTTCGATGCTCGCGAAAAATAATAATTGAAGATGAACTTTCCGGATATGGAATGGCTGAGGTTCAACAGATTCGCGGTAGAGCTGGGCAGGAGCAGAACGCTCGGCCCACCTCGGAAGATCTTTCGGACGTTCGACTCCCCAAAGTCGATGTCGGCGGGCGACTGCTTTCATCTCCCTCCCCTCAGGAGGGAGGTCCTGTCGCTGCTCTGAGCCCGCAGAACCGAGCCGCCGCTCAGCAGGTGATAAGCGCACTTACAGACCAGAAAAACTCCGGAGAAGCGACAAGGGTGCTCGGTGGACTCCCACCGGAGGCACAGGAAAAGGTCCTAACCGCCCTGGCGCTGGAGGGTTGGTACGTTCGATCGCCGGGTGCAACGAACTCGATTTCAGAGGATGCGACTTCGGGCTTCTCCCATTTAAGGATGCACCTGGATACAGGCGAACCTTGCTCCCTTTCTATGCTACGGGACACCCTCCAAGTGGCTGCCAAGGAGAACTTCCAGATTCGCCTCACGTCACCGTTCAGCGAGAAAAGCATACGGGAAAAGCTTCTGAAGGACTTTGAAAATCTGGACGGGCTCTCACGTGAAAGCGCCCAGCAGTTGCTGGATCAGCGACTGACCGTAAGCAGCAATGAGCCGTACGACGGTTCGATGTTCATCGAAGATTATCAGTACGTCACGCAGCAAGGAGAGCTCCGTCTCCCGGCTGCTGTGGGAACCGAGACACTTATCCGTTTCCTACACTACTGCCGACCGGAATCAATGAGCGGAGACTTGTCGCCGGAGAAGAGTCGAACGTATCACGACCTCGCGATAGCTGCAGGTCAGGAGTTCCGCCTTCCGCCGTACACGCCACCGGAGAATGTTGCTCCTGCTGCACCACTCACGTTTGCCTTTGGCCCGGATGGGCCGGGTGGGCCGGAACCACGGCCGGAAGTACGGCCGGATCTACCCCACGAGTTTCCGTTCCTGGGTAAAGTGCAACGCGATTCGAACGAGCTTCACCTTGCTGAACTGAGAAAAAGCGGCATCAACGTCAAAGCAAATGAAACGTACTTCGAAGGCGGCAATCTTCTTACGGGGATTCGTCAGGACGGAACACCGTATGCGATTGTCGGAGAAGATTCCCTGATCCTTTCTACCTTGCAAACTATCGAGACCGAACGCTTCACATCGGAAGCTATAGACGCACGAACCGCACAAATGGAGCGCTCGGGAGCCCTAGAGAGCCGCGCACGCTTCACGGAAATTCATTCCCGCCTGGCAAATGCAGGCCTTGCTTCAATGGACGACACCGCCGAGCAGCGTGACGCGACGGTTCGACGGTTTCTCGCCCGGATGGATTTAGTGCGGGACTTGATGGCCGAAGATTTTTCGGTTGCACGCAACGATCTGGTAGTCGTTCCCCAGAACGATTTTCATCTCGATATGATGATGCAGTCGGTCACTCCCGGCGAGATTCTGCTTCACGATCCGAAGAGCGACGTCGTGCTGCTTCAAAAAGCGCTGCACGAAGCAGAACCTGCCGAAAAAGCGGTATTAGAGAGGTTCTTGGAAAATGTAACTACGCATCTGACCGGTAGGCAGGCTGTCGCCGATGCGGTCGCTACCGAGCTCACAAGCGGGGGCTTCACCGTCCATCGCGTCGGCGGAGTCTTCCGCGCTGACGGCGGCTACGATAACAGAGTGAACTTCTTGAATGCAGTAGCAGGGACCCGCCCCGGCACCAACGTCCAGTATCTGATCACCAATGCCGCCGACTTACCCAAGTTGGAAGCCGCCTTCGAGCAGGAGGCTGCGAAGCTCGGAGTAGAACGCGTTTATTTTGTTGGCGGACGTCGCCCCTCGTACAAAGACGACTCCAACAATCCACAACATCCTGCGAACTTTACCCTCGCGTTTCGTTGCTCAGGCATCGCCTGCTTGGTGGACCAAGAAAATAGGCAGAAGAAAGAGTAGTTCCGCCGAACCCGTAAGGTGCAAAGCAATACCAGTTGAGTCCGCCTTAGCCACTTGCAGCAAAGTTGCTTCTCGGATTTCGGCCCTCTGCTTCGGCGAGGGAAGGCAATCGCCAATCGATGGACCGCTGGTACTCGCGTTCGAGGAAAGCATTCGCTTTCGAAAACGGTTTACTCCCGAAAAAACCGCGATACGCAGATAGCGGAGAAGGATGCGGGCTCTTGAGCACACAGTGTCGTTTTGTGTCGATCAAGCGTTCCTTCTTTGCTGCGGGAGCCCCCCAGAGAATGAAGACCAGCGGATGAGGAAGCGCGTTCACCTTTTCAATCACCGAGTCGGTAAACCGTTCCCAACCTCGGTCGCTGTGGGAGTTCGCCTTTCCGGCCTCAACCGTAAGCACGGTGTTCAGCAGCAGCACCCCCTGCCGGGCCCACGCCTCAAGACAACCGTGGCCCGGCGAAGCAAAGCCGACGTCGTCGGCAAGTTCCTTGAGAATGTTCCGCAGCGAGGGTGGAGGTGCGATCCCCGGCGGCACGGAGAAGGCGAGACCATGTGCCTGCGAAGGCTGATGATACGGATCCTGCCCCAATACGACGACTCGAAGCGTCGCCGGATCCGTCAGTAGAAATGCATTCGTCACGTCTTGCGCCGCCGGATAGACATCGATTCCCTGGGCGCGTTCTGCCGCTAGCTGCTCGACCAGTGTTCGGAAGTACCCTTTTTCCAGCTCGCCCTGCAAGAGCGGTGTCCATGCGCCGAAGTGCATCGCAATCAGAATGCCCTCTCACGCCGACGACGAGCGACCGGACGCTGTTCTCCTTCGCTCCCTTCAGGTGTCGAGTCCTGCTCACCGTCTTCGGCAAAAAGCGCGTCGACGAACTCCTGGGCCGAAAACGGCTTCAAATCATCCACCCCCTCACCCACACCGATGTAACGAATGGGGATTGAAAGCTCGTCCCGCACGGCGACCGTAATTCCTCCCTTCGGGGTTCCATCGAGCTTTGTCATCACGATGCCCGTCAGAGCCGCGCGTTGGTGAAACTCCCGAGCTTGCTGCAGCGCATTCTGGCCGGTGGAGGCATCGAGGACCAGAAGCGTCTCATGCGGACTACCGGGCAGCTCACGCGCGAGTATTCGGATCACGTTTTCCAGCTCGTTCATCAAGTTCACCCGAGTGTGAAGTCTGCCCGCGGTGTCGACGATGAGCACATCGTAGTTTTCACTCCGCGCTCGCGCCAAGGCTTCATAGGCGACAGTCGCCGGCTTCGCGCCTTCCGGTCCTGCGTGAACGTCGATGTCGGTTCGCCTTCCCCACGCTTGCAACTGTTCCACGGCGGCAGCACGAAACGTGTCGCAGGCACCGAGCAGAACACGATGCCCTTCTGCTTTGAACTTGGACGCCAGCTTGCCGATAGTTGTCGTCTTGCCTACTCCGTTGACGCCTACGACCAGCAGCACAAAAGGCTCGCCGTTCTGACGGCTCGGATGAATCTCTGAAGCTCCGGATGCGGACAAAATCTCGAGGATGAGGCCCTTGAGCCGAGCGCGAACGGTACTCTCATCCAGCTCGCCTTCTTCTCTCGCAACCGCCTGCAACTTTTCGAGCAAAGCATGGGAGGTTTTCACACCCATGTCGCTCGAGATCAGAAGCTCCTCCAGCGCCGCGTATTCGGCTTCGCCCAATGTGCGCCGACCGCCGAACACCTCGCGGAGCCGTGAGAAAAAATGTTTTCTCGTCTTGGACAGCCCCCCATGCACGCTTGTGGACGGGCTTTCGTCGACCGCTACGGTCGGCGTCGGCAACCGCTCCTCGATCGTCGAACGTGAGGACGGCGGGGAGATGCTCGAAACGTGAGCTGTGCCGGAAGCACTGGACGAAAGAAGCGCTGCAAGTTGGGCTTCAAGCTCTGCGGTATAGCGTCGGTGGCGACGAAGCTCCAAGATTGCGAGCAACGTGACCAGAAACACCGCGGGTACCAAGAGCAGGATCGGATCGAAGCCAACCTCGGCAAACCAGCGTGAGACTGCAAGTGCTAAATCGGTGATGGTCTCCATAGCATCTTTGGCATCCGCGCCCGAGAGAAATCCGGTTACCGGAGCCGCTTACGCATTGGCAGCCGCAGCCCACTGCTCAATCTCATCCTCGGCATCCGCGAGCGTCACGGACAGTGCCGTGCTGACCCCTTTCTCCTGCATCGTGATTCCCACCAGGCGATCGACTGCTCGCATGCTGCTCTTATTGTGAGTGATCATCAGGAACTGGGTCTGTGACGAAATCTCCTTGATGACGGACAAGAAACGCTCCAGGTTCGCATCATCCAAGGGAGCGTCGACCTCGTCGAGCACGCAGATCGGGCTCGGACGATGGAGGAACATGCTCATCAAGACAGCCGTTGCGACCAAGGCTTTTTCACCGCCGGACATCAACTCCATCGTGCTGATGCGTTTACCCGGAGGACGTACCGTAATTTCGACACCACTGGTTAGCGGATCTTCAGGATTGATCAGCTCCAGGTGGCCTGCCCCGCCACCGAACAATCGCGGCACCAGCTCAGAGAATCGACGACTGACGTCCTTGAACGTTTCGAGGAATCGAGTTCTCGACACATCCTTGAGATGCCGAATGGTTCGCTCCAAGGTCTTCGATGCAAGCTCGAGGTCTGCGAACTGAGCGGTCATCTCGTCGAGACGCTGCTGCTCTACTTCGTAGAGCTCGATCGCCTGAGGATCGACTTCTCCCTCACGTTCGAGTCGGCGACGGAGTTTGGTCCCCTCCTCCTGCAGCTCGTTGATTCGGCGGGCCGGATCGGAGCCGACCTGCTCGAGCAGGGCATCCACCGCTTCCGCAGCCGGTAGGCGCGCGGCCTCCTCGCCGTGCTGCCGCTCAGCGTCTTCGCACATCATCTGAAGCTCGACCTCGTAGCGCTCCATTTCAACGCGCAGGGAGTTCTCCTGCTGACTGAGACTGTCGACGACTTTCCGTACTTCACTTACCTGCTGCGAAGCTTCCGCGACTTGGAGGTTAAGCGCGTCGCGATCCGTTTCGACAACGCTCATGCGCTCGACGACTTCCTCGTAGTCGCGCTGCATCGACTCGCCCGCGGCCTGAGCAGCCTCGGCGCCTTCCGCAAGCGCGTCAGCCACCGCCTTTCTCTGCTCAGCAAGGTTCGCTTGTTCACGCCGGACCGACTCCCGCCGTTCTCCGACAGCAGCAATGTCCCGCTCGCTGTCGCGTATTTTTCGACGGTTGTAGTCTAGCGCGCTCGTCGCGGCGGCAACCTGCTCGGCTGCCCGACGAAGCACGCCCTCGGCCGCACGTTCCTTCTCGCGCCAGGCATCCCGTCGCCGCCGTTCCTCCGCAAGCTGTAGTTGACGCTGCTCGCGCTCCTCGATCTGCTGCGCTTTCAGCAGTGCTGCAAGCTCCTTCTGCACTCGGATAAGCCGGTCGCGCTCGGACAACTTGGTGTGCAGACCGGCGCGGGCTTGTTCAACCGCGCTCTGCGCCTCCTTCAGCGAGGCGGCACCTGCATCTCGTCGCGCCCTGATATCCGCTAATATAGTATCAAGTTCAGCGAGTCGGCGCGCGAAGGAAAGTCCGACTCCCTCGCCCTCCGTAGTATACCAACCCCAAGGCGTCACAATCTCGCCCTCGCGGGTCACAATCACTCGCTGCTCGCCACCAGCCGCCCGAACCGCGTCATTTAACGCGAATGCCTGCTCGAGATCGTCGACGACGAGAACCTCGCCAAGTATCGTCTCCAGAGTTGAAAGATATTCTTCCTCGACAGCCAGCACTTCAAGCAATCGCCTTGCTGACGGAGCATGAGCCAGCTCGAGCGAGTCTACCGGCCGAGCTGAACCCGGCGAAGCGCTGTCACGCCCGACCACACCAAGTCTCGCGGTTGCCTTCCCCGGTCGTGCCCGGCGGTTAGCCAGATACTGTAGCCCGAGCTGCTGCGGCTCCGACGCGATAAGATACGTGCTGCGATCTCCTAACACCGCTGCGACAGCACGCTGATACTCTTCAGGCACGCGGAGCACCGACGCGAGAGCGACGTTGCTAGCCGCATTCTCCCGTCCGAGTTCATCGGCACCGTTGCCCGCTGGTCCGGTCTGCGTTTGCACGTGTTCGGCAATGGCCTGCAACTGCTTGCGAAGTGATTCCTGCTCGCGCTCACCGGCAGCAAGTTCACGTTCCACGGCATGCAATTCGCGCTGAGCGGATTCGACGCCACGTCGTCGCTCCGAAAGTTCTCGCTCCGAGCCGCGAATCGACTCCAAGAGGGGATCGAATCGTTCGCAATCGACGGTGAGCCGTGCAATCTCTGCCGCACGATCCTCATTTGGGACGAACTCCACCGCAGCGGACTCGCCTTCTGCCGCTGCCCGAGCCTCGGCTTCAACCTCTCGCAGCGCTGCTTCGGCGGTTTGACGTTCCGTCTCACGCGCATCGAGCAGCGCTTGCGCCTCTACGAGCTGTTCCTGCAATGTCGCAAGCTCCGCTTCGGCCGCGCGCTCGCGTTCATCGAGCTGACGCAGGGAATCTTCGGTGGAACGCTCTCGACCCTCGAGTCGGGCAAGCTCCAACTGCGCCTGCTTCAAGCGCTCCCGCTCACGATTCAACGTTTGATAGAGTTCGTCCCGACGACGGCGCAGCGTCAACAAATCGGCATCGACGACCTCCATCTGAGCCAACAGTTCACCTTGCTGCGCATCGACCAAGCTTAACTTGCTGCGACGCTCTTCAAGCTGCTCGGAGATGGAACCAATCTGCCCTTGCGCGGCAGCGCGCTTTCGCAAGATAACTGCGGACTTGAGGGAGAACAGCTCAAGATCCACCTGCTGAAGACTTTCCTTCAGCTCATTTCGCGCTCGCGCTCGATTCGCCTGCCGCTTCAAAACGCGAACCTGCTTGTCGACCTCCCCGATAATGTCGGTTAAGCGCGACATGTTTTCGGATGTCTTATCAAGTTTACGCTGAGCAGCTTCCATGCGAGTGCGGAAACCGGAGATGCCGGCGGCCTCTTCGAGCAACTCGCGACGCTCGATCGGCTTCTTGGAGATCAGTTGTCCGATCTGCCCCTGCTGGACAATGCTCAAGCCGCGAGCGCCAAGGCCGATAACGCGGTAGATGTCGGCCATATCCCGCAGTCGGCAGGGTACTCGATTGATAAAGTATTCACTTTCACCCGAACGATAGAGCCGTCGAGTGAGCTGGATTTCTGCCGCCTGAAAGAGACCGGGAATTTGAGCCAACGAGGCGGGAACAATTCGACCGAGGTCGGCTATCTCCTCCTCGCTAAGCAAAGCTTCATCCTCGACTGACTCCTCTTGGTCGTGCTGGTCGTGCTGGTCGTGCTGGTCGTGCTCGGACTGCTCGACGGTTCGCTCGGCTGTCTCATCGGGAGTGTCGCCCTCGGCAGCTTCGACAGGAGCTTGGGCGTCTGAAGCTGCCGGACCTTGCACCTGAGTGCCGTTCACGACAACCTCAACCGGCTCGGCTGCGAACTCCAGTCCTCGATTCCAGCCCTCGTCCGGCCGAATTGAAATTGACACCTCAGCCATTCCCAAAGGCCTTCGCGACTCGGAACCGCTGAAGATCAGGTCTTCAAGAGACTTTCCGCGCAGGTGACGCGCATGGGTTTCGCCTAGGACCCA
>JAGRAW010000155.1 GCA_020434415.1 Bdellovibrionales bacterium | reverse complement strand
TCCATTTTAATTCCATGTCAGCCCCGTGTGAGAGTGTCTTTATCTCCTTTATGAATTGTTCCAGGTCGGCGAAGGATTCGAAGACGAGTATTATCTCGTAGGTGAGCCGAGGGCGGAAGTGCTCGATATCCGTGACGTGCTCGAGACTGGCAAGAATCTGATCGGCGTTGGTCCAGCCTTTTTGAGTCCAGAAACGAAGCGCGTGCTTTCGCTCGAAGCAGAGCAAGTCCAATCTTGAGGTCAAGGAATCTCGAGGAACAACATGGATGTGAAAATCAGGGAACAGGGGTTCGACCCGATAAGCCTGCTCACCGCGAGGGCTATGGTATTCATGCGATTCTACCGGGTAGACTCGATACCCGAACGGGTTCCCAGCTTCGTTCGCCGCCGATCGGTAGTACACCGGATCTTCCTGGATGCTTTCGAGGCACCGCCTAGCATAGTCCACGTCAGCATCTTCTTCGAGCGAGATGTAGAGCTTGTACTGCTTCATGATACTTCGTTATCGAAGAGAGGACCGAGGATGTGTGGTTATGTCGGCAACGTGCCGGAGCAGTTACCGATTTCAACGGCGATACCGGAGCTGGGGGCCGGTTCGCGGGCGTCGAACCATCTTCGTTGACTGCCGACGTCAGCGTCTATACGCCGCAGAATCTCCGCAACAGTCGACGTAAGCGCTCCGCTTCTTTCGCATTGTGCGAGATTGTCAATGAAATCTTCCCGCGTTGGTGAAACACCTCAGACGCCGCACCGATCGACAAGGCGGTGCCGGAACGAGTTGTCTCAAACAGGGCACTGATCGCGGAGCGGATAAGGGGCGGGAGCTTCACCTTCACAACGTAATCGCCGGCGACATACAGATTGTCATCACCAAACTCCTTTCCTTTCGGCGCTCGCCCGAAGAACAGCTCTCCCTGCACGTCGCCGAAAACTTGCTGATACGAACGATCGAGATATGTATCCCCACGAACGACCGCGTAGTACCTGCAGTCGGCAAACTTCACGGCGTGAACGAACTGCTCCTCGCTCCGCCCGTGTGCCAAATGATACCAAAGATGGGGGGCGTATTCGAAGATCACTCGATCCACACTGTGTCGATAGAGCAACAGCCCGAGATGGGTGGTAAAGCGTACCAAGCTCTGCATGTCGTAGAAGTAGAATGTTCGCTTTCGGCCTTGTTCCGGCAGTAACTCTCGCGCAGCGGGATCGCTAAAATAGTTGGCATACATTCGCTGAGATAAATCGAGTAGCTCGACCATCCAGCCTAGCCGAATGCTGTAGCGCTCACCTGTTTTGAGGACCACCCCAGCACGGAGCAATTTGCGTAGCTCCTGATACACAGCCTGGATCGTGTAACGCGTGCCACCAGGAGTTTGCAGCCGCTGTTGAATCTGGAGTGCGCTCATCGACGGATGCACCGCAAAAAGCTGGACTATGCGTTCTTCGAGTTGGGGTTCTGGCGTCAGCAGCATCGGAGACCTCCTCGGTACTATGCTCAGTCTACCATTAAACAGAATGTTTAACAGGCCGCATTTTGCGGCCTGTTGCTTGGCCGTCTGCTCTGTTTGGCTACAGTGCTGAAGCGTTACTCGAAGTTGTCCCACGATAAACAGCGATTGGTAACAACTTCGCCCCCAAGCCCGATTCATCGGGCTTAGGGATGTATGAGCGCCCTACATGGAGGACAACGGCGGATGACCGGTAAATTTATACGAGCAGTGCTGCTACTGGACCTACTGCTATTGGCTAGTCCGGCTATCGGGTTCGGGGAGTCGCCGGAGCGTGCCACGCTTCGGGTCGGCATTAGCGCGGCGCTGAGCGGGCCCGTGGCCGAGTTCGGTTCTGCCGCAGTACACGGCTTTATCATGGCGAGTGAGGAGAATCCGGAGGCTTTCAGGGCGCTAGAGTGGATTGTCAGCGATGATCGGTATGACCCGAAGGCCGCAGTGAACAATTTTCACTCTTTCCGGGCGCGCGGTGCGGCCCTGGTCTTCACCGCAGGAGTTGCACCAAGTGAAGCCGTGGAGCCGCTTGCACGAGCTTTTGCCGTCCCGCTTCTAATGAACTGCCAGGATGCACGAGTTGGCAGAGAGAACCCGCTCGCGGTGCGAGTGGTGAACGTCTCCGCACAGTATTCACTAGCTATGCTGAAGCACCTCCGGCAACGGGGGTATAAGCGCTTTGCGATACTCGCGGCCAGTTCGACTTACACGGACGCTTTGCTTGACGTTTTTTCAAAGGCGCTCGAGCCCGGCGAAACTATCGTAACGCTCTTACGGTATGACACTTCGACAACGGACTTTCGGACCGCGGTCACTCAACTGAAAGCAGAGTCGGTCGATGCGCTCGGCGTCTATCTCTTTCCGGGTCAGTTCGGGTCGTTTTTCCGCAAAGCGAGGGAACAGCGCCTCCATCTCCCGGTATTCGGGTCAGATACGTTCGAGAGCATGACAGAAGTAACTACTGCTCAGGGCGGCTTGAGCGGAGCCGTATTCGCATCAAACAAGGTCGATCCCGAATTTCGCCGCCGATACGTCGCACGCTTCGGAACGGATGCTCAGATTACGACCGCTGCGAACTCCTACGACGTAGCCCAGCTGCTCGCGCGTGCAAGCCAAGCTTGCAGATCTAGCGATGGGGTTTGCATACTGGAGCAGCTTCGTCAGACCGCGGATTACACTGGAGTCACCGGTACGTTGCACTACCGTGACCACCCCCAGTTCGGAGGATTTCTCGAAGCTGAAGTAGTTATCAAGACGGTCGACTAGCGGTCGCATTTTGATTTGAGTTTAGGCTGATGTCTGAAACTGGCTGCTTTCAGCTAGAACCGTCGGTACAATAGCGATACGAGAGTCCGCGAACTACTCGTATCGCTTTGTGTCGAAAGCGGAAGTCTAATTAATGTAGCGAGCGTAATGTTTTTTAACCCGTGGGTGCCATGACGGCGAGCCCAGCAGTGCAGTGGAGATTGGAACCGCGATCTCGGCAGATAAGTTTCCAACGTCGAGTCTCATTTCCGCCTGCGGCTGATCCATAGTGAGTCGTTCGTTCCTACCAGAACCAAAGAGTACAAATGCAACCCTTCTAAACCGCTAAGTGGAGAACCTAAAAAACGTAGAGGTGGAGAAGCCACGTTCAGAAATCAGAAATTTGATAGTCTGGATAGTCTGCGCGTATACCCTCACTTCGATAGGAAAGGGCAAAGGGATCTGTTCTGACTGTCGTATAGTGGGAAATGCGTCTAGTAGCTGGGGGCCATGCCTGACCGGGAGATAAGGGAGACCCGAAGCTAACAAACACCTTTACAATCAGCGGAGAGAGGATTTCACCACGCGGTCGTGAGCGTTACTGTTGCTGGGAGCGGAAGTGCTTAAACACTTAAACTTAGAGAAACTAGCGAGTTGCGCTACCTCAAGACGCGGGCTCCTGTGGCGGATGCCGGAGGGTGTAGGGCGGAACTACTCGCTCAAACTAACCGGACTATGCGGCGACACCCCTTTTCTTTTCGGCGAATGGGTTCTACGATTTTCTGGCCAAATTGCCCGAAGACCCCTCGGCACGACGTGAATCTCAACTCTGGGCACCCGTAGCATCGGTTGGGTGTGCTACGCAGGGGCGAGGTTTGCCAGACGAAATCTCGAGGGAGACTTTCCACAGATGGAGCCACGGATTTATCCACCATCATTGGCCGAGGTAGAGCAGACAAACCACGACTGCTATGAACTGCTAGTTGCCCGGACCTTTGAGGGAGCGCAGCGACGCAGAGTAGTCATCGATACCGGTGCCGAGTTCGAGCTGATTGTCGGCGATCCGGGCAAGGCTCTCATCTTGTTTCTTCCAGGCTTCCAGTCTTTGACCGTCAGTCTTTCCGAATTGATTGATAGCACGATGAGCAAGCTTGGCCCGTCCTACAGCTATGCTACGTTCAATCACCTCGGTATTGAGCCCGAGCTTCCGTTTGACAAGAGACTGGCGGAGCGTAGTGCCGAGCTGAGTTGGCAAGTGGTGAGTGAGCTGCTGCTCGAGGAAGGTACGCGTGTTGCAGGAATCGTCGGCTTCTCTCTAGCTTGCCGCCTTCTCGCTCACCGTCTTGCAGATCTCAGGGCGATCCGTCCCCGGCTGCCCGTGGTGTTTCTATGCCCAGTCATCATCCAGCCGAGGAGTGCATTGGCGTTCATGAACACACTTTGCCGAGGTTGCGACAGGCTGAACGCGTTGTTGCCGCGCGCGAACGTGTGGCGAAGCTTCAACTGCTCAAGGTTCATGAGTCAATTCTGGTGTAACGTCGTCGGAGAGGGAGCCAGAAGTCCTTTTACGAAGCCGATGATGCGGCTGAAGCTCCGGCTGACCAACCGCTTTACCCCCTGGCATCATCTCAGTTTCAGCGGGCTCTCGGCGAAGAGGCTTCCTTCTCCCAGTTGGGAGGGGGTGACGATAGTTTTCGGAGCCTGCGACCGGGTAGGAGCCCCGCAGCTCCAGAAGCAATGGCTGTTCGAGCACAGTGGTATGACAAGTCTCCAATTTGCGAGTCAATGCCACGATATCGAAGGGTGTTCACACGTAATCGAACAAGAGGCGCCCGAGAGAGCTGCCGCGTTCATCGCGCACGCGGTCAGTGGACAAGGACAAGACGTACGCTAATCAACTTGCCATGGCGCGTAGTTCAGCCGCCGGCCGGATTGATACCAAATCCCGCGCCAGCACACCGTCTTTTTGAAAGTCGCGGCCAGACAGCACCACATACTGATGAACGAGCCAAGCGGCACCTTCACTAAATCAAATGGGTGGAAGCCGACTCGGACGCCTGCCCGAGAACCCAACCAATCGCGGACGAGGTAATCTCCGGTGAAGGTGAATGCCCAGCCGAACAAGAATGCTCCCGGCGCATGGAATGGTGAAAAGCACCAGAAGAAAGTCCCCAGGAGTGTCACGAATAGTACCGGTAGCCAGACCCCATGCACTCTGGCCATCCAACACTGGCGAGTCTGAAACCGAATGAGGTCGCGCATGGTCGTCGAGGACACGGTTACCAAGACGAGCGGCACACAGGCTATCTGCCATCCTTCTTTCCTGAAGACGCCCGAAACGGGAATGCCGTCGGAGATCGTCTCCTCCCATCGCTTTGTGAGTGCCGGCAGGGCTTCCGCTTTGTACGCACATGAGCCGGCCCATACGGCTTTCGCTCCGACATGATACAGGACTGCCGACTGCGACCACGCATGAAGCAACAATGAGGCAGGCCTACGGTCCTGAGGCACATACCATCTGAGGCCGAAGGACGCCTTCACTTGCTCATCGGCCAGGCCGTTGATGAGCGTTCGGAGCCAGTGTCGAGGAGGGATCACGTCCGAATCAAGGCAGACCATCACCTCTGCGTCACCAATTCGCGAGGCTTCCTGCATCAAGGAACTGTTTTTGAGACTGCAGTGTTCTCCCATCGATTCCAGCGCTACGCCCTGTATCGTGTCCGCGTCGATCTGAGCCAGATACTGCCAAGCGGGATCCTCGGGTGAGTCAACGACCACCCGCACTTCAAAACGGCCTTGATAATCTTGTTCGAGCAAAGCGCGTAGTAATTGCGGAAAAGTATCCTCCGCACCTCTGACGGGCACAACCACTAGTGCCGTCGGTGTGTAAGGTTGAGCGGAGTCGGACTCACGCAGCCGGAGCAGCTTGAGCAGCGGGTGCAGATACATGAGAGACAGCAGTGCGACGATAAGCCAATACATCATAACGAAGCCCCCGATATCGGATTCATTGCCGATTCGCGTTTCTGAAAGGAACTGGGCGCCGGCCAATGCCTTTCCGCAAGCTCATTCGCCAGTTTTGCCGCAATTGCATAGATGGTCAGCTGTGGATTGGTCCCAAGGCTGGTCGGAAAAAGTGATCCGTCTATTACATAGAGGTTTTTCACATGGTGGTGTGCACCCCTGCTGTCGACGACCGAACGTCGGGGGTCGGCCCCCATCGAGCAGCCCCCCATCACGTGGGCGCTGAACAGTCCAGTGCTTAGCGGCTTCAACTGCAAATTCGCGATAAACTGTTTGGCCTGCGTCCAGCTCGTAAGTGAGGGCGCGTCAAAATGCCAGAGCTGGATGTTGTTCGCTCCCGCTGCAAACAACATCTCGCTGGCTCGTAGGTAAGCTTCCCTTACCCCCTCCCACAGATAGTCATTCACCGTATAGTCGAGCTCGGGATAGTCGAACGCATCGAGGCCGACCCTGCCGCCAGGGGATTCTTCATTGAATCCGTCACGCAACAGCATAATCGATCCTTGCGTATCGTTGATTCTCTGCATGAACGATTGATGCTCTGCGCCGTGCCGCATCATCAAGCCTGAAAATAGACTGGGCTGAATAGCGAGGGCTTCGATCTTGAAGCCCATCCGTCCTTCGATGCCGTCGCGCCAGAGAAAATGGTCGGAGTAGACGGTTTGAGGAGCCCCCCTGTAGCCCGCGACCTGCTGAGGCATCGCTCCAGTTACCACTACTGTTGGATGCAAAAACGTGCGGGAGCCGATCAGTCGATCGGGATCCGGTGTTGCCGAGCGCAGCAAAAGGGCAGGGCTGCCAATGCCTCCGGCGGCAACAATGACGAGTGGCGCCCTTACCTCGAGTTGTATTGTTCTTTTCGGTCTGCCCAACGAATCGAGCGGCTCCAACACTGCCCCCTCCACCCGACCTTGGCGTAGTAGCAGGCGGGCAGCTCGGGCGCGGCTGATCACGGTAGCGCCCAACTCCATCGCCCGAGGGATGGTCGTTACCAACATTGACTGTTTTGCGCCGATCGGACAGCCTTGACCGCACAATCCCAGATCGGCGCAGCCGCGCACGTTTCGCGGCACCGTGCCGTAGGACCAGTCAAGGGCCGCGGCCCCGCGCGCAATGATCGCGTTATTCTCGTTTGGCGCGGGAAGCCATGGGCTGATGTTGAGCCTCTTTTCAACGCGATCGAACCAAGGAGCCAGGTCCTCGGCTGAGAATCCAGACAAGCCGAACTCGTTCGACCAATAACGCAGAGTTTGCTCGGGCGTTCGGAAGCTAGCAGTCCAATTTACGGTAGTTGACCCACCAACGGCCCGCCCTTGAAAGATCCCGATGGCCTTGTCCTTCGTGCGTCGACCGCCGCACTCGAAATAGAGATCCTGAAAAGCTTCCTTCTCCCGCATGGTGAAGTCAGCGGTCTTCTTGAATGGTCCCTCCTCGACCACGACTACGCGGATGTTCCGTTCGGCAAGTGCCTCGGCGCAGATACCACCGCCGGCCCCGGAACCGATGATCAGAACATCCGCTTCCAGCACTGCGCCCTCGTCCAGCTCCGAGGCATCGAGATGTCCCTTCTCCGAGACCATGCCCAGATTCACCCCGTCAGAGCCCATTATCCACCTCTCATCGGATGAGGGGGCCCAGAGTAGCCGATGCGCGTCCAACTATCGGCCTCGCAGTAGTGCGACGTCACGACAAGGGAGTGCAGCCCATAGTAAGCCACGTTCAGCAGCTCCAACACGCTGGACTGCCATCGAATCAAGACAGAGCCAATCTCTTCGGCAGAGGCGCTGGACCAACTGGTCCAAAGTCCGGCTACGCAGACCCTGCCGAATGCTCCGCCCATCAAATCGAACAATTTTCTCAGCTCTGCCCGGGTGCGATCGGGGAGACGGGCGATAGTTGCATCCATGTTGTGCAACACCTGATTTATTTCCTCCGGCGCCAAGCCGGAATGATCCTTCCGTTTGCCGGTAAGTAGGACGGGCACCAACGAAAACAAAACAAAGCGATCATCAAGGGTAAGAAAGAGGAAGCTATGAGAGTCGTGCTCGACTTCAAGAATCCAATCGTGCTGGAGCGCCTGATAAGCGGCACCGCCTCCGACAACCAGAAGCAATCCTCCCGCCCCGTACTTCAAGAAATGTCTTCGGGAAATCGTTCTCAACTGAGACGCCTCGTCTTCTGAAGATCCTCACGCATTCCGGAGTCTTGCCCTTGCTATCGGCTCGGGCGGGGAAACCCTTGAGGGGGAGGCCTTTCGCTCGGTGGTGACCGGGAGAGGCAAAAAGTTGGGAAGAATACGTGCTTCATCACCGACAAGGCTGCAGGTGAGAGGCGGAATACCGCAGACGCTGCGAGGTTGACTCACTGACTCCTTTCGTGTCGACGGTAGAGCATTCCCTGACACTGATGAATACCGGCGCGATAGGCCGCCGCTTGCGGATGATTTGAAGCACGAAATTCTTCGGTAAAAGTTGCCAAATAGTTGGCTGCTTTCTGTGCGATCAGATCCTTCGCCTGGGAACCATGCGTGACTCCCGAAAGCTCAAGTGCCTGCCAAACAAGCTCCCAGGTAGCGGTACCCCGCGCAACCGGGAGCCAATTTGTCCAAGCCGTCCGGTACTGGTGAAGTTTCCGAAGATCTACTCCGCTTGGTCGAGAACACACGCCGAGAGCACGAGGAGCGCCACGGTCACCGCGGTGACAGAAGGCGAGGGGGAGTTGCTTCAAGCGACGAGCAGCAACCAGGTCCACAAGTATCAGCAACGGCACCGAAAGCTCCTGCAACGGTGGGGCCTGTGCCCATGACGGCAGCAGAGCGCCGATGGCGGTTACTTCCGAACCGTCGAAGCTCGAAGTACCTGCCGTTCATCTTCCGCGTAGATCAGGGTCAGCCCCGCTGTCCGACTGTGAAGTGGATGAGCCACTTTTCCAGTCTTGCAATCCTCCCGAAATTCGTAAGACGTTTGCGAGTATCATCCAGGTTCTAGAGTTTATGAAGGGGGCGGACTCTACGGCCGGAGATCAAACTCTTGAGCCCCCATTCTTCAAAATGAGGCAGCTCAGGTTCAGCAAGTAGCAAGCTCAATCAGTGTGCTGTAGAACTTGTATCCGCAATCTGTTAGAGCGCG
>JAGRAW010000154.1 GCA_020434415.1 Bdellovibrionales bacterium | reverse complement strand
CGCGCTTCCGAGTCACCTCGCGCCGACTTTCCGTAAGTCGACCTACCCCTCGAACGCCTACCCGCTTTACGACAACTCAAACTATCTCAGCGACTGCACTACTTGTCGCACCGACCAGCATCAAACGCATGAAGTCAACACGCTCAGAACTCCCCTTGCGTGCCGACTACCGACTTCACTTTCAACAACAGCACAACCGTCGACCGAACCATGTAGCGCTTTAAGCGAAATGAAGGTTACTTTAAGTAACTTTGCGTTTAAGCATCTTAAAGTCATAGCGTTCAACATTTTTCATGTCAAGAGAAATCGTAACAACCAAAACAACTTAGCTGTGGATAACTGATGAACATAAAGCCCACTGCATCGAATTCTAAGCGCATTATTCTGCTTCTCACTGCACTGGTGGTGCTGATCAGTTTGAAGCTTTGCCACACCGCACTGACCCATGCACAATGGCGGGAATTTTGGGTGACGGAGCTTCATCTTGTCGTCAGCGCAATCGCCCTCGTGTTCTTGCTGCGTGACTGACAGAGTACTGAGGCGAGTTCTCCTTCAACTGTCGTAACCCGAAAGAGGTCATGTTCCTCTCCAAACAAAGACCAATCGTCACACCACAAAGAGAACACGCCCGCCTGGCAGGAATCCTAGCGTCCTACTGGGGAAATGAAGAGTTCGAAGCACCCCCTATCCCCTTCGAACGTTTCGTAACCGGCGTTACTGTTCATGACCGAGGCTACGAACCTTTCGATACAGCGGCGATTCCGGACTCGGACGACCAGCGGTGGCTGCACCATCAGCGACAAAGCGTCGAGGAAAAGAGCGGCGACGCTGTGGTGGATTTGATTGTCGCACTGCACGTGAGACGACTTCTTCAGCATCGCCCCACGGCCGCGCGCCTCGCCTACGCGCGCAGCATTGAGCCGCAGATCGCTGCAGCTGCCGCAACATTGGGCCTCGGGGAAACAGCGCTACAGTGGTGCGACTCGATCACGCACTTCTGCGACAGCGTCGCCTTTGATTTTTGCTTTGAGGTGCCGAGGTCGAGCACAGTTACCGTTTACCAGTCGGCGATTCGGCAGTGTGAGCTCCACTATTCCATTCTCGACCATGGACGGATTTCGGTAAGCCCCTGGCCATTTAAAAGTACCAGCATTGCAGCGACAATCACCGCTTATGCTCTAGACGGGTATCCGAATCAGCGATCTCCGACACTGCTCGAGGTGAGCGTCGTTCCCTCGTTACCGGATCGCGGGTAGCACCGAAGTAAGCGTTTCGTCGCTTCTCGCCTTGTCAGAAATGCGGCTTTCTTTTCTCCCGTGCCGCGGTGATGCCTTCAAGAAACTCAGCACCGGAGTAGTTCTCGGCCTGACAAACTGCCTCACGAAAGAGACACTCATCCAATTGCCGCTCGAAGGTGGAACGCAGACTTGCTTTGAGTTGACGAATGGCAATCGGTCCCCCTTGAGCGATGCTTTCCACCGTTTCGCGCACGACCTCGTCGAACTGGCTCTGCGGCACGCACCGATTCACGAGGCCGAGCCCCTCCGCCTCACTTGCCGAAATTATCCGGCCGCTGAAAAGCAAGGCGGCCGCATGAGCCGGACCTACCAATCGCGGAAGAAAATAAGTCGCCCCCATGCCGGGATGAAGCCCGAGCTGCACGAAATTCAGGCCAAGCTTCGCCTCCTGTACCGCGATGCGAACGTCGCAGGCCATCGCTAGACAGAGCCCTGCCCCCACAGCATGGCCGTTAATTGCGGCCACTACCGGGACCTCGAGCTCCGTAATGGAGAGAAACTGCCGATAGAACTGCTGCATCAGCTCGACATTCTGCTGACGCTCTAGCTTCGTCTTGTCGAACAACATCTCGAGATGGCCGCCACCGGAGAACGCTCGACCCGCGCCGGTCAGCACGACAACACGCACGTCCTCACGCTTCCGCAATTCTCGCACGACGGCCGCGAACGCTTCGGCCATCGCTTCGCTCATCGCATTCCGAGTATCCGGATCGTTCAGTAGTATGCGGACGATTCCGCCGGGCTCTTCCGAAAAGACCAAAAGTTGTGAGCTCATCCACACCCTCGAGAAAAACTTCTTTCGATTTTTTTTCTATATGCTATATTGCTCTCACTGGTCGCATAACACGAGCTATTTCATAAGCTTCTACGGTAGGCGACAGTAGCGTCTACGGTAGGCGGCAGTCACAGCAATTATCCGCAGTAGAACAGCGGATGCGGCAAACATCGAGAGCTTTCTTATGAAGAGACAGGCGCGCAGTTCCAATCGGGGCGATAATTCTCCGGGCGAGACCGGGTCCACGGGCGAGATCGGGTCCACGGGCGAGATCGGGTCCACGGGCGAGATCGGCAAAGAAGGCGCTGCCGCAGCGCAAACAGCAGAGGCGTCGTTCCGCAGCCACTCACTTGCCCCTGTGCAACGCCAGACCCTCGAATTTTTGCGGTCCTTTATTTCCGACCGAGGCTACGCTCCCACTCTGAAGGACATCGCCAACTATATCGGGGTGCGTTCCCCCTCGACCGCTCATTTCCACCTCAGTCGACTCGAGGGCAAAGGCTTTATCCGTCGTGGCGATGACGGTTCTATCGAGCTTGTCGAGCGGGAGGAGCTTAGTGCCCATCAAGGACCATGCGCCGTGCCCTTGCTTGGACTTATCGCTGCCGGCTCTCCGATTGAAGCGATTGAAGACACTACCGTGACAGTCGACATTCCTCCGCAATTTATCGGAGGGCAGCGCGAGATTTTTTGCCTGCAAGTGACGGGAGATTCGATGATCGACGCTCATATCTGCGACGGCGACATCATTATCTGCGCAAAGCAAGAAAGCGCCGACAATGGGGAGATCGTTGTCGCCCTGCTCGAAGACGGAAGCGCAACAGTTAAAACTTTTCGGCGATTAAAAGGGGGTAAGGTGATGCTTATTCCCCATAACCCTACGCACAAACCAATCACTGCCGACAACGTCCGCATTCAGGGAACTGTCGTAGGATTAGTGCGGGAAATGTAGTGCTTTTTTGTAGACATCAGATAACTGTTTCTAACTCTAAGGACTGACCCTAATATGAACGCTCACCTAGAAGATAACGATTCTACCAACGAAGTAACGAATGAACGGAGAACAATGAAGAAGCCGACCAAGACCATCACCGCAAGCGCAGGATCTGATTCGGAACGGGAGCGTTCTCTCAGTGCGGCGTTGGCGATCTTGGAGAAGAATTATGGCAAAGGCGCAATCATGCGTCTCGACCAAGATCGTCGCCAAGAACCAATTGCTGCCATTTCTACCGGCAGTATCGGATTAGACATCGCCGTCGGCATCGGCGGTCTTCCTCGTGGTCGTATCATCGAAATCTATGGCCCGGAATCATCCGGAAAGACGACGCTGACCCTTCACTTGGCGGCAGAAACGCAAAAGATGGGTGGGACAGTCGTGTTCATCGATGCGGAACATGCGCTCGATCTGAACTACGCCGCAAAGTTGGGCGTCGACACCGAGAAGTTGCTGATCAGCCAACCGGACTCCGGCGAACAAGCCTTGGAAATCGCCGAGACCTTGGTCCGCTCAAACGCAGTAGATCTCGTGGTGATTGACTCGGTTGCTGCGCTGACGCCTCAAGCAGAGCTTGATGGCGAAATGGGCGACTCTCTACCTGGTCTTCAAGCGCGTTTAATGAGTCAGGCGCTGCGTAAGCTCACTGGTTCGGTAGCAAAGACCAATACTTCCGTTATCTTTATCAACCAGATTCGCATGAAGATAGGAGTCATGTTTGGCTCCCCTGAAACCACCGCCGGAGGGAACGCGTTGAAGTTCTATTCCTCGGTGCGGATGGACATTCGGCGTATCGGTGCGATTAAGGAGCGAGAGGAAGTCGTCGGCAACCGCACAAAAGTCAAGGTAGTGAAAAACAAGGTTGCTCCTCCTTTCCGTGAAGCAGAATTCGACATTATGTACAACGCGGGTATCAGCCAAGAAGGCGAACTCGTCGATTTGGGAGTCAAATACGGCATCATCGACAAAGCAGGCGCGTGGTATGCCTTTAACGGCGAGCGCATCGGCCAGGGTCGAGAGAACGCAAAGGTGTTTCTCAAGGAGAACACCGAGCTACGCGCCGAGATTCGCGGACTGATCTTGGATAGTGCCGGGGTAGCGGCAGGCCGTGAAGCAACCCCTGACTCTGATGAACCCCCTTTGAGCGTGCTTGAAGGCGGTAAGGAATAGAATCAAGCGGTCCACGCGGCTATTCGCTCCGGAACGTTTGCCGGCGTGGACCATCGTCTAAGTCACAACGAACAGTTAGCCACACCACCCTACCGAAGTTTCGTCGGAGGGGGTGATCGCTCGAAGCAAACACCTTACCTTCGGGAGCCCGATCACCCCCTTCCGCGAAACTTCACCCGGGGCTGAGCCGCCCGCTCAGCCCCGTTTTTTCTTCACAGAAGCATCCGCGCTGAGACACTGTCGCAACGCGACCTCGAGCGACCGCGAGAGTATGTGTGGGCACGCCCGCTATTCCCTGGTGGATAGAAGGGCAGCAATTGCCGGATTCTATGTCGCCTCAGGATATTGGCCGATCGTCTCTCGGACCCACTACCGGCGACCGACGGAAGAACACCTTCCCGTGCCTGCCATCCATGACGACAAAGGGTAGTTGCTGCCATTGCTGCTCAGGGAGCTCAACGTCTGCATCGACCACGAATACCTGAAAATTGTCGAGATACGGCTCGATGTTGGTAGCCGAAAGATACTGGAGTCGGTCGCGAATCGGCCGAAGATAAAAGGGAAGCGGCCAGTAACTGCTCAGAGCGACAAGCACATTCGACTTTGGATGGTCTTTCACAAAGGCGACAATTTGATCGGCAGCGGCTACCAGCTCCTGGGTAGTATGCACATAACTGAAGGGGTTGGTCTCGCCGAACGGCGCTGCAGCTGCAAGAGGACTGCCCAGTATCGGGACGGTCCGATAGTTCAGCTTGAGCGCCCTGTCTATCGCAAGAAACACAGTCACTCCCACAATAGCCAGCGTAACGACGCGTGAAGGAAGCGTATAGGAAAGAAGGCTTGCGAGAGACCAGGCAAGCAACAACAACGCGGGAAGCGTGCTATTGCCGATGAGCCAAGGCGTCTTATACGAAACGCATGAATAGACGGCGAATGAAGCCAGACACCAACCGCAAAGAAAAAGTCCCACACGTAAGTCTCGACCCCGGTCGCGTTCCGCTAGCATGGCAAGTGGCACCAGTAATGGCAGCAGCAGAAGATACGGCTCTGTCGGCAGTATCACCTCCGACAAGTAGTATGCTACGGGCTTGCTATGCTCACCGCTCGGATTGCTTCTTCCCACCCACTGCGGTAGCGCGGCGACAAGCTCGCCCATGCCTTCCCACCAAGTAAAACCGGCAGTGTATATCGCAACGATGAGCACGCCTGCAGCCAGCAGAGACTCGATCACTACGCTCCGCTGAGCCCAGAGACTAGTGCAGACACTCCGCACGTCCCGACCGATTGCGAGGATGCCGCCTACAGCGATCGCGAAGAAGGTGATAACGACGGTCTCCTTCGTCGCGACCAGCAATGCGCCACCGACCGCTAAATGGAACAACCATTTCGGCGCGCGGTCCGTGATCCATCGAAAGGTCGCGTAGGCGAACCAAAGGGAAAGCACCAAAAAGAGAGTCTCGTGGATCGCATACCGAGCATAGAAAACCATGCTCGGGGAGAGCGCGACAAGACAACCGGCAAGGGTAGCGGTGCTGACGGCACTGCTATGCGCCGTCGACCATATGAAGAAGAAGGCCAGCACGACCACTGCCAGCCCGGGAACAACCCCACTCATGCGGAGGCCGAATGAATCGTCGCCAAAGAAGTGCGTGGTTGCCGTCGCCAGATAGAAATAGAGCGGGCCGTGGTAATTTTCGTGAGAGTAGCGGTAAAACCCCTCTCGTCGTACTTCCTCGACGAAAAAGTGGTTCACCCCTTCGTCGCTGTGGAGCGGCCGAAGCTCGAGCTCGTGCAACCGCGTGACGGCTGCGACAACCAGCACAAAGAGGCACCCCGCGAACGACCAAGTCCATTTCGAAGTCGCCATCAGAGCACTCGCGCGGGTCTATAATGACTCGGCGGGAGTCTCGGCAGCAGCCTCGATATCGGTCGGAGCAGGAGTATCCTTGTCCCGAAGCAATTCCTCTCGCGAACGACGGAATTTCTTTCCTTGATACTCAGCCAACTCGTATACCCAGGGACCGAACTGGGCGTTCAGCTTCTCTGCCTCCTCTCCAGAGGCCAGTTTCGGTTCAGATGGACTCTCTTTCTTCTCTGCTTTCGCCTCGGTAGGCGTCTCTTGCGGTGAGGCCGCGCCCTGCTCATCTGCCGTCGGGCTCGGCACCGGCTCGGCCACTGCAGCGTCAGGCTTCTTCGCCGCCGCCTCGGCTTTCAACCACTCAGCTAACGCTTCATCAAACTTCACACGCAGCCGGGCGAAGACCGAACCGTCACGCTCCAGCGTCTCTACCGCGTACTGGAGCCCGTCATTGACGTTATACACTGTCCGCGTATCGAAATGGCTTGCGGCAAATTCCTCAGCCGGATGCACGTCCGTGATCGTGATATTCTCGAGTCCGGCAGCTACCTGAGAGACCATTGCAGCCTGGATTTCCTTTCCCTCCGCGACCTCTCCCGCCAACGCGAGCGTCTCCCCCTCGCGCTCGAGACGGAAGCGCTCCTCGGAGCCTCCTTCAGCGGGTGTCGCCTCTTGCACTACCGAGACAATTCGAGGCGAAAGCACGTTCAGGAGGGCGCTGTCGAGCCAGTTCGAGAGCGCTGCGGAGACAGTAACGGGAAGCCCGATCAGATAAATCCCGTCACGGTCGGTACGCCGCACATATTGCCCTGCAGTACCGATGTTCATTTGGCTCGTGCCTCCCTCAGCCCTCGGACGGGTATTCCCGAGCATCAGACCTGCAAGTTCCTTTCCGGAACTATCGAAAAAGCGAACCCGGGCGCGATCCTTCTTTATCGCCGCCTCATCGAGCCCCAACTTCGCTTCGGCTTCGGGTGAGGTCGGCAGCCGCTGAGTGCTGGAAAGGTCCAGGAGCTTGAGCAGTATGGAGCGAATCTTTCCGGGATCGGCACGGTAGTGATTTCGTTCCGGCAAACTCCAGGTATTGTCTTTCAGCTCAAGAGTTACCGCAGCTTCGCCCTGCTCAATCTGAATCTTGGCAATACGATCCGGCTCGACGTCGGAGAAAAGATACTCGGTATCAGAACCGTGCTTCGGTCCTGCAGGCAGAGTCAGCACATAGATACCGGCCAGGATTAGCGTCCCGAGTCCGAGAACGATTACGCTACGCTTCGTCATGATGAGCTCCCTTTTCGGCACGATCCTGTACTCTCGCTGTCGCAAGACGCGACGACTTGCGGCGATAGAGCACGATGCTCAGTACGATTAAGACAATTGGCACTAAGAACGTATTTACCGCGAAAAGAATCGACCCCAACTGCTCTTTGTCTTCCCTCAGTCGTCGCCGAACCTCGCGCAATTTCTCGCGCGCCACCTTACGCTCTTCACGAAACTGTTTGACTTCCTCAAGCAACGCCGAAGAGAACGCCTGCCGGCCACCGGAAGATTCCGCTCCCGACTGCAATTGCGTAAGGCGTTTATTGGCTTCATCCAGCTTCTGCTGGAAGATCATTTCTTCCTGTTTCCAGCGTTCTTGCGCCTGGGCTTCAACAGCTTGTACCGTGGTAAACGGCCTGCTGAACTGCCCTCTGGAACGGAGGCTGATGAGGTCATCCGAACCGGTGAGATTCTCGGCAGTGTTCACAGCAAAGATGAGGTTGTCGTTGAGTAGCGTCACAAGCCGCGCCCCGAACAGGTTCTGAGCCTGCGCCGAATAACTGTCGGCCAGGAAATCGACGTCCGCGACAACGACCACGTTCGCCGCTTCTGTCCCCTCGGGAACGTGGCCGCCCTCGGTCGACATCGTCGCTTCAGCCGTGTCCTTGCCCGGTTTATTGGCGAAATTGCTTTTCAGCTTGCCACTCAACCGAACAGCCATGACCTGGCGCTCCGAGCCCCGCTTGTATTTTTTCAGAACTTGCTGCGGATCGTCTCCGCCGAAGCGGACATCATTCTCCGGAAAGAGCATTGCCGCCGCAGTGCTGCGTAGTAGCGGCGTGACAGTTACCCCCTCTTTCGCTTCAATCTTCAACGCGCCGGGCCACGGCAACATCAAAGTCTCCAGCTCGCTCGTGGTAATCTCGTCCGGGTTCACTATCCACTCCTGCTCGTCTGCCCCGTTCGCGCTGGAAAGCGTCAACCAAAGCGGAAACTGCTGCACGGGCCCCCCCTGCCGCGTGCCGACCTGGGTTGCCAGGTTGATATCGGCCAACACCACATCGTCGACAAGACTGACTCCCCAACCGGCTAGGAGATCGAGCGACGCACTGCGATCTGCACTCATCTGAGCAAACGGATTTTGCGGATCGGTTTTCGGCTGGAAGACCGAGCAGAATGGATCGACGGCAACGAAGAGATTACCGCCTTTCACCGCAAATTGATCGATGGCGTACCGCGTCTGCTCCGGCAGATTTTGTGGGAAGATGACCATCAGGACGTCGATATCCTCCTTCACCTCGGTCACATCGGTGCCGAGGAACTCGACGTCGGCGATATTCTTCAGTTGGTTCACCATGATCCACGATTCCCGAGGCTCCTGCGGGGGCATGCCAGGCATCGGGGGGGGCGTCGGCTGACCTTCGATATCGAGCGGCGTGATAATGCCAATCTTGGGTTTCTCTGACGTGCTGAGCGAATGGATCAATTTGGTGACGTCATATTCGAGAAACTCTTGCCGCTGCATATTGAACAGCGGCACGGCAGCTTCCTCACCGAACGCATTCGTCCCGGCGAGCCCGAAGAAGAGACGCTCTCCTGAAGGCAGGG
>JAGRAW010000153.1 GCA_020434415.1 Bdellovibrionales bacterium | reverse complement strand
AGAACGGCATCGGAGAACGGATAGCCGGTCGCCTCAGAAAAGCGCTCGACAAACGTCGGAATATCGTTTAGGGCGCGCTCGAGCGAGAAAACCGTGCAACGAGACCTTTCGCGCTCGACAAACCGTAGAATCAGCTCGTTATGCAGCAGCCAAAGCTCGTAAATTTCGCGATTCGCACGAAAGGAGGTGCGCTTGAGATAATGACGCTTGAGCAGCGAATCCGTCACGGCATCGGGGTCTCGATATGGGAAAATGAATCGTGCGTCGGGCAGTATTTCTGCCCATAGGTCTAAAAAAAAACAGGTCCGTGGATCCTTCCATCCCCATGCCTGAGCAGCCCCGCTTCCCGAAGCTACGGCTACAAGTTCGGCCGCGCGCTTACGATCCGCCTCCGTGAACGTGGGCAAGTGTTTCACCCACATCACATCATCTCGAGTGTCGTTACAACGAGCGAGTAGTTCCTTATGGAACTCTACAAACGCAAGATCTTCAAAATAGCCAAAAGGGTTTGTGTCCTTCCAGCGCTCGTCAATCGCCAGGTATTCGGCACCCATGCGCACCCCGCTATTCTCGAAAAAGCGGGCAAGTAGCGACGTACCTGATCGATGCATGCCGGTCAGTATGAAGACTCGATTCATGCGTCCAGCTGCCATGTGTGGCTCACACGCACGATGCCGTTTGTTCCGTATCCGAATGGTAGCGGCTCCGGCCCCGCTATTCTGAAATGAGCGGCCGGTGCAACACGGCATAGAATATCTTCAGCCTCTTCGCCGAAAAGCACCGCGTTGATAAAGTAGGCTCCGACCATAAGGGGCATCTCCTCAATCCGCAGCGTAATCTCGTTCTCTCCTGGGCGGAGCTCAATCGAGATGCCCGCCTCCGGAGTAGCGAAGCTGGTCACGAACCCGCGCGTCTGCGAGAAAACGGCGAGCTGTAAACGAACATCACTCCAGGAAGTTGAGCTGATTACTTTGGTGACAACCTCCACGGTGTCTCCGGTGAAAAACTGCGTTGCGGTGCCGCCGCCGGCGGCACGCAACCGGACGGAAGCAAGTTCCGGAACGCCGGCGTCTCGACGATAGGTTTCAGCAAATTCAGGAAGCGATGCGGCCTCGAATTTGCTGATGGCAGTCCCGATCGGTCCTTCAAATATTTTCTCGCCCTGATGCAACACCAGCACTCGATGAGCGATACGCGCCATGAGAATGAGGTCATGGGTGACAAAGATGATAGCGCCGCCATTCTCCAGAAAGCCGCGCATATGCCGCAAACAACGTTCTCTGAACGCTAGGTCACCGACGGCGAGCACCTCGTCGACAAGCAGAATATCGAGATTGCAATGTGCTGCGATTGCAAAGCCCAGACGTGCTCTCATTCCTGAGCTGTAGGATTGCAAAGGAGCGTCCTTGAAATTTTCAAGTTCGGCAAACGACAAGATCGGCTCAATCAGACGTTTGATGTCCCGGCGGGACACGCCAAGAAGAGCGGCATTTACGTAGATGTTCTCGATTCCCGTAAGTAACGGGTTGAATCCCGTCCCCAGTTCGATCAGAGCGCCTACCTTGCCGCGCAGGGCCACTGCGCCCCGGTCGGGCTTCAAAATACCTGCAAGCATCTTGAGAAGGGTGCTCTTGCCCGAACCGTTACGCCCCAGCAATCCAAGACACTCGCCGCGCCGCAGCTCGAACGAGACATCGTTGACTGCCCAGAACTGTTCGGGACCGATTGGTTCGTGTGCGGGGGTCCTGCAGGACAGCTCCCCCCAAATATTCTGCAGGCTCAGCGCCAGACTTCCGCGTAACGTGCGCGAGAATTTTTTGGCGACCGACTGCACCGACGCACGCACTAGTTCATCCATCGAAAACTCCTATGCTGACCGCAGGTGGTCGGCACCCTCACTGATGCATGCTTCCCTTCCGGACGACGTCGGACCTTGCCAAGTGTCATCAGCTCGCTGGAACTAATCGCCAAACCAAACCCTTCAGCGAGCGACTACTGCCCAAGGCCCTGTATGGCATGAGAAATGCCCAGGCGAAACAATATCCATGTCGCCCCTAGCGCTACGGCCAGCGGTAGCGCCACCAGCACTTGAGGGAAGAGGGAGAACTGCTCTGTAATAAGGAGTCCGTCTCTAGCCCATTCGATGAGAGGTGCCACCGGATTCAAAAGCCACCAATTCGTTGTCTCATTAGTAGTGGCATACACGCTCGGCGTAAGCAGAAACCAGAAAAATAGAGCAAGTGACAAGCCTTTCTCGACGTCGTCAAACAAGGTCGAGAGAGGTGAGAGCAGGACGCCCAGAATGGTGCCTACCCCACAGAGCGCGATGCCACCCAACAGTGCCGGAATGACACTTTGCAAACCGCCTAGCTGGTACACCGCCATTGCCGCTCCGAGGAGCAGAAATCGCACAAGACCGTCGAACATCACTTGATAGATTCCGGACAGAAGAATCGCCTCATAGGGAAACCGAGCTTTTGCGATCACGGTTTTATATTGCTGGACCGAGCGAACCGGTTGAGACACGGCGTCGGCAAAAAATTGCCAAAAGGTGACACCGGCAAGCACCGTGACTACGTACGCGTGCGCCTGCTGTCCCTGATCCAGCACCCCGCGCTGCCGAAGGAAAACGAAGGTCAGTGTCATTGCGATAGGCGGAAGGACAGCCCAGAGATAGCCAAGAACGGTTCGTCGATAGCGGGCCGTGAAATCTCGAATGAACAGCGTCAGGGAAAGAGTAAGCGCGCGCCGTAGGTCGACACCTAATTCTCTTAGAAACGCTCGACTATCTGCCAGATAGGGCGCTGCTGTATAATGCTGCTCTTGCATGGTCTTCCATCGATCGTTCCCAAGAAACACACGCAGAACGGTCAAAATTGATTTTCAAATGCGCGTGTCTCCACTAGAGTGCACTTCGCTAGAGTGACGCCAAAAGCTCGCTGCGCGCTAGAGCTTATTTATAAGCTCTTAGTGCATCAGGCGGATTTAGGGATCTTAAGGACTGAAGTGAAGACCGTCGTTATCGCCATCGGCGGAGGACTAAGTGGGGTCGATAGCTGGGCCTACGACCTGAGAAGATGGTTTGAACAGCACCCGTCCTATCGCATACGTACATTATCTCTCGGCAAGAAAAACACTGCCGCTGATTTCAGCGCCTGGCATCCGCGCCAAATTTTCGGGGTGCTTCAAGCGCTGAAGCCGTCGATTGTCATCCCGAACTACCTTCCGCTCCTCTTTCGATATGCACTGACGCATGACACCCCGGCAATTGGGATGTGCCATTCCGACTCCGACTATGAATATTACATACCGCTTTCGCTCTACGAGCCGCTAGTCGGCCTCTTCGTGGCTGTCAGTCCGGAATGCCATCTACGACTGGCGACTCATATCGCGCATCGAAAGCATGACATAGTGACCGTGCCCTACGGGGTCGCCGCTGGACCGCTCGCCCCCGTTCGCGGAAGCGATACTCCCTTGCGCCTGCTCTACGCCGGACGACTGGTCCAAGTGCAAAAGCGCGCTCTCGACCTTGTTCACCTGGTTGCGCAACTTGATGCCCTCGGTGTGCCGTTCCACCTTACTGTTGCAGGCGACGGAGACGTTGCGCCGTTCCTGGAGCGTGCATTCGCGGGCCGCAATGATGTAGCTTTGGTCGGTCGTGTCGCCATGAGCGACATGCGGGCGCTGATGACCGAGCACGACGTGTATGTCCAGGTTTCCAACTTCGAAGGAACGAGCACTTCGCTGCTGCAGGCGCTCTCGGCGGGTCTTGTGCCATGTGTGACCCTCGCCACGAGCGGCGTCTTGAGTGTAGTACGTGATGGCGAAAGCGGCCTGATTGTTCCGGTCGGGTGCATGGATCTGATGGCGCAGGGCATCCGGCAACTGCACCAGCAACGAGACATGCTACATCGTCTCCGTGCCGGTGCACTTGAGCGTGCCCGAGCCTTCACCGCAGAAGCGCATGTCTCCGAAATGGCAAACTGCTTCGATCGAGTCGTATCGGCATCTCGTGAGCCTATTGGCGAAATCGACAGAGCTTTTTTGGATCGGCAACTCGCGTCGGCGCAACGGACGTGGATGATGAACTACGTGCGTAGTCGAGTAGCAGAACTTGTAGGTCGGAAATGAGCAAGTCGCTTCTTGAGAAATTCCTCCCGGCCACGCTTCAACGCATCCTTGGGACCACCTCAGCTGATGAGCCGCCGATACCTCATGGAAAGGACGGAATACGTAAGGTAGGACATCGCACCTACGTTGGTGGATTCTGGGATGAGATAGGACGATTGCAGTTCGAGTTTCTGCTGGAGCAAGGGCTACAGCCTTCGGATGTGCTACTCGACATTGCCTGCGGAGCTCTGCGTGGAGGAGTGCATTTCATCCGCTACCTGGATGCGGAAAACTATATCGGTATCGACAAGGAAGAGTCGCTTTTGCGTAGCGGTGTAGAAGAAGAGCTCGATGCTGCCACACGTCAGGAAAAGCGTCCTATCCTGCTACAGTGTGACAACTTCAACTTCAATCTGCTGCCGAAACAACCGAGGTTCGCGCTCGCTCAATCGCTTTTCACTCATCTCACGCCGGATGACATCGCCTTGTGTCTGAAAAATCTGAGAGGGTTTGTCGTTCAAGAGTGTCGCTTTTTCGCCACGTTCTTCGAATGTGATGAAGAGCGACAGAATCTCGCACGGTCTCACGACCATGGACTCTTCTACTACACGAGACAGCAATTGGACGAGATAGCGCGGCAAACCGGGTGGAACATGAGCTACATCGGACCGTGGAACCACCCCCGCGATCAACGAATGCTGCAGTTCGATCCGCTTTAAAACGAACAGGAGTTTTACATGAGTTCAAATCCGAATGTCCCCACATTCGCTTTCGACGATCTGACCTTGGATTGGCAAATGACCCGGTGCGAACGATTCGCATTCTGGTCGCTGCTGCAACACCACAAGCCAAGCGTATCGATTGAAGTCGGGACGTGGAACGGCGGTAGTCTTCAGGTCCTCAGTCGCTATTCAGAGAAAGTATATTCTCTTGATATACGGCCTAAAAGTCGCGATTTGCTTCAGGACAAGTTTTCCAATGTGGAGTTCCTCGTCGGCTCCTCTCACGAATTGTTAGGCCCGTTACTTCAGGAGATATCGCGGAAAGGAGAACAGCTCGGATTCGTGCTCATCGACGGCGATCACTCGGCTGCAGGTGTGCGGACGGATATTAATAGCTTGCTGAAGTATCGGCCGGTGTGTCCGCTGTTGATCGTTTGTCATGACAGCTTCAATCCGGAGTGCCGCCGCGGGATGGTTTCCGCCGAGTGGCAGTCATCCCCCTATGTGCACTACGTCGAGCTCGATTTCGTTCCCGGCGTGTTCCATGAGTTCGCTTACGATACCGCTGAACCGCGTTCGATGTGGGGCGGGTTCGCTGTCGTTCAGATGTTGCCCGAGCCTCGAGCAGGCGAACTGGTAATCGGAGAAGCACAGAGGGGGCTTTTCTCAGCAGTAAAGAGCCGGTCACGATACTCGGCAGCGGGAAGAGCCGCCGCCATTGCCCAGCGGCTACCGCAGCTGTGTGCTCGGTTCAAGGGAGCAGTGTCCTGACCCTTTTTAATCCGTAGCATGAAGCAGTACACCCCATCCGGAGTCCTAAGTGCCGGACGGAACGGCTCTTTCCCCCATCGGCGGGGTGACACAGTCCGGACGGTGTTTCGCCGCCGCTGGCGTGGGGACAGCTCGTTCGCGCTTCACCACACGATTTGGACCGGCCGCTTCGTTAAATGTTTTCTCTGTCGTAACTCTAGCGTTGCGCAAGCTGAAGGCATTAGCGAATCTACGGAGTGACACTCATAATTGCGCAGCAGTTCCCATGGCCGACGATTTATACGACGAGAAACCCATTGAGGCTCCGCTCCAAGAGCGGATCGTGGCCGGTCGGTATCGGCTGCTGGGTAAACTTGGAAGCGGGGGAGCTGGAGTTGTCTTCAAGGCGGAAGATCAACGGGACGGCAATCAATTGGTTGCGCTCAAGATGCTCACTCCGCTCGATTTCAAAGATCCCACGGCGAAAGATCGCTTCGAAAAGGAAGTTACCCTGACGAGGCAATTCGAGCACCCCAATCTGGTGCGCGTCCTTGATTTCGGAATGGCGGAAACAGGACAGCAGTTTGTCGTGATGGAGTTGGTGAGCGGCGGGACGCTTGCGCGTCGAATCTACGACACCGAGCAGGCTCTGGAATTCGCCCAAATGCTGTTTATCCTACGTGATGTGGCGCGGGGAGTGGGCGCTGCGCACGAGCAAGGGGTCGTGCATCGGGATTTGAAACCGGACAATATTCTCATCACCGAAACCGCCCAGGCGAAAGTCGCCGACTTCGGCCTGGCGCGGCAAATGACTTCGGGGCACACGATCACTCATTCGGCGGATACGGTCGGCACGCCCTACTACATGGCGCCCGAGCAGTTTCAGAATCACCGCGTCGATGGACGGGCGGATATCTACTCGCTCGGCATCATCGCCTTTGAAATGGCGACAAAACGCCGTCCGTTCTTTCACGAGGTCTACCAGCAACTGGCCATGGCCCATATGCGGCAACCCATGCCGTCGTTCTACGAAAAGGACAAAGGCATACCGAAGTGGTTTGAGACCTTCGTCTTTCGCTGTTGCGAGAAAAAGCCCGATGCCAGATTTCAGTCGATGAAGCAGGTCGAGAAGTACATCGAATACGAACTGCGCAAGATGGGGCTGCTCGAAGGCGGCGCGGTGAAGGAGCCGTGGTACATTCGGCTAATGTCGAAAATGTTGGGCGAAGACTAATCGCGGCCTACGCCGAATAGCCATCCACCGGAAACGATCCCGTCTGCTCGGAATAGGCCGCAATCGATGCCGCTCTACGGCGCAGAAGCGCGGGGAGCCCCCAGTAGAAAAACACCGTGACCAGACTGACGATCAAGAAGACCGTCAAGCCCGGCAGAAACAGATGATATTTCGCGAATGCCACATAAGAAACGACGAACCACCCGCCTGCGACCGCCAGGCCGACCAGCGGCCCGGCAACCAGGATCGCGTAACCGATGAGGAAGGCGAGGGTTCCCATCAGCGCTCCTTCCACCGGCAGCGATAGACGGCGCACCCAAGAGCGGTCAATCAGATTGGCGGCAATCGTCGCGTGAATCTCTACACCGTACATCGGGCTACTCGAGATTGACGTGATAAATGTATCTTTCCCCGCGGCGATACCTGTGCGGGCTTCACTGGCGATGCCGATCAGCACCACCCGATCCCGGAAGTACTCGGGGTCGACACTTGGTCGATCGTTTAACAGTTCCGCCAGAGAAACGCTGGAGATGGTCGACGGGCCCCCGTAAAAGTTGATGTAGTCAAAGCCTCCCGGCTCCGGGGTGTCGGGATCGACGAAAGCTCGAATTGGCGGAAGGAGGGGGACGTTCACCTCGGAGAAGATGACTTGGTTATTCGAGAGCGAAATTTCTCGGATGATGCCGAACGTCGGGCGTACTTCGAGTGACATCACCCCTTTGGCGCTCTGGGCGAACAGCGGAATGGGAGTCACGGGCGAACGTTTGACGACTTTCTCACCTTGGGGAGAGACATCCACAAGCGACTCGTCGTAGCGGCCGATGTACATCGGTGCGTTACGGATTGCCTCGGCCAGTGCTTGGTCTATTTCAGGCGAGGGGCCCGGTCGCTGGAGCACGCCGTCAAGAATGATCAGCTTGGCGCCTGCGCGTGTGATTTCAGAGACGGCTTTCGCCAAGGCATCGCGGGGAAACATCTCTCCGAGCGAAAGCCCCACTGCGTCGTACGCCCGCTTGTCGATTCGAACGATGGTCACGCTTTGGGGCAGCGGCCGCTCTCCGCGGAGGTCGAACCAGCGGCTGAGCATGAACGGCTCGATTCGTTCAGCCACGCCTTGCGCCATCAGGAACACCGGCAGGCAACCCATCACAATGGCCAGAAGGGTGCGCTTGACCCGCGGGCTGACCTCCTCCCAGTCACGCCGCATGCGGTTGAGTAGAAGCGGAATCTTAGGATGCACAGGCGAACCCTCGTTTGGCGCAAACCGGGGAGGCGACTGCAGAGAGCGCTGCCCCTTCGAGCAACGAACACACACCGCTCGCCAAAAGGGCGACGAATCGTCGTCGATTGTCGCGATCGCGAAAAATACGTTTAAGCCCTGGCGACATGAGGTCTCTCAAAGAATGGCAATCAAATCGAGGGATTGTCCTGTTCTCTGCAACGGCTGCCAACAGCCGCAGCTTAACCCGGCCCGGGATCTGCTGGCGTTTCAGGGAGTTAACAGAAAGAACCGGATGCGAACAGTTTCTTGCGCCCAACTCTTCAGCTTTAGCGAAGGCTGTCGATTACCTAACTGGGTGTCGAGTTCTTTTTCCGGGTCTACGAGTTCTCAAGGAGACTCCAAATGGGCATCGCCAAGTTTTTTCGCCTTCGAACTTCGATCCTCGACGAACGAGGCGTTGCGATGATGGAGTACGCGCTGCTTGCTTCGGGTATCGCCGTTGTGGCGATTGGGGCGGTGAGTTTTTTGGGTAAAGGGGCGAACGATTCGGTAAAGGAATCGAACAAGGCTTTTGCCGCGGCGGGGATTTTTCCGGACCCAGACGCTGACGAGGACCGAGACGGCGTACCCTGGTAACTGTTGTAGGGCGACGGGAGAGTTAAAAACCAAACTCGGGCAGACGCATCCCTGCGCTGCCCGGTGGTATAATCGAAAACTAGCTTGATTTACGAAACCGGCTTACTCCGAAGCCTAGAAAGCTTATTCCCATCAAGAGAATTGAACTCGGCTCCGGGATCGAGTTCGCCGCCATCGTCTCGTCGATCCAGGGGTTGTAAAGGGACACCCGGGTCGCGAACGTGGCTGAATGGTCCAGCAGACCGCCGCTCGTGATTCCGGTGAGATAGGTGTTTCCCGCTATCTCAGCAAAC
>JAGRAW010000152.1 GCA_020434415.1 Bdellovibrionales bacterium | reverse complement strand
GACGAGTGCCTTGACGGCGGCCTCGTCGCCGAGGTCGAGGCGATGAAGCGAGACACAGCGCCGAATCTCATCGGCAGGTTCAGAATTGCAGAAGGTGCCATGCACCTCATGTGCCAGCTCCGTCTTCGCTGAGGCGTTCACTCCCGACAGTCCGAGGCCGAGATGCGACCCGATAAAACCGCTGGCGCCCGTTATGAGTATTTTCATGCCGACTACTGAATTGGTATTGTTCTTGAGGTTGTAAAAGACTGTTTCTTATTGTCTATCCAAGAGCAGTGTGACCACTACATCATTAGGTGGGCGGGTCCAAGACTGCGGCCCAGATACACCTGGTAGAAAGGTGGGGAAATCTACCGTGAGCGAGTCGGAGCAGACGACTGAAACAGATTCGGCAGTCGAAGCTATGCTTGTGGATGCCGCGGCGCGTATTCGTGCCTTGCGAGTGGAAGCGGCTGTGCTGTTTTTGATTGAGGCGCACCTCCCGCTTAGAACACTGCTCCACACCGTAACCTTGGTGTTGGAACCGGCTCTCGGACCGATAGTCGGTGTTTCCCGCATAGAGTTACTTCTCAAACTTCTCTCTACTAGGGAGCATTTGGAGCGTTTCGCCGAGCTGTTGGAGGAAGAGGGTGGCAACAATGCAACAGGCCGAAGTGGTACGACTACGCCTGCCTTCGAGGGATGTGGCGAGAGGTAAGCTTGGAGAGCACTGCTTAGGTCCGAAGCCGACGTGCGTTGTCGGACGCGTGGCGGGCAATAAAGCTCGCTTTCGGGAGTGTTATTGATGGAACATGCAACTCCTGCAGTGCTGATCCTGATCGTCTTGTTGGTCGGGCCGGTGCTCTACTACATCAGGCTCGCCAACCAGGGGCGCGAACTATTCATTCGTCGCATCGCCGGCATCGACGCAATCGACGACGCTGTAGGTCGTTCCGTCGAGATGGGGCGGCCAATGGCGTTCACCTCCGGATTGACCGGTATCAGTCCGCTGCTCTACGCCTGTCTTGGGGTGCTTCGCTATATCGGCAGGAAAGCAGCGGTCTACAAGAGTCGACTGTTTGTCCCCTGTAGTGACCCTGAGGCGCTGGCACTTACCGACGCGACACTGCAGAACGCCTACCGTACCGAGAAGCGATTTCAGAGCTACAATCCCTCGATGATTCGTTTCCTCTCCGAGGAGCAGTTTGCATTTGCTTCAGGATATCAAGGGTTAGTGCATCGCGAGCGAGTCGGTAGCGCTTTTCTATTCGGTCGGTTTGCCGCTGAGTCTCTCATACTCGCGGAAGCAGGACAGCAAGTCGGTGCCGTGCAAGTGGCGGCAACGACCTCGCCTGAACAAGTTCCGTTCTTCCTGACAACGTGCGACTACACACTGATCGGGGAGGAGCTGTATGCCGCCGGAGCGTATCTTTCCAAGGATCCTGTGCAAACAGGCAGTTTGCGTGGGCAGGATTTTGCGAAGTGCGTGATCGTCGTTCTTATTTTTATCGGGATAGCCCAGGCAACCTACAGCGCCATTCGGACCGGAGCCCCGCAAGCCCCACTGGCCGAATGGATTACAGCGGACTGGCAGGCTGTATTTGGCAGCGAACCTGAGGCTCCTCCGGCTGACGAGCCCCGGACTGACGCATAGGGTGTTTTGAAAACGAGCTACCGACAGACGCTAATTGCCGCGATTACCTTTATCAGCGGGCTCTATTTCTTTCTCGAATTCGTGCTGCCCGAGCGAATCGGAGAGTTCGAATTTGGTGCCTACCACGATCAAATAAGCCGCGGCTTCCAGTTAATTGGCGTGATGGCGATTGGTTTGGGTCTCATCAACATCTTCCGGGTACACGGAGAAGCTATTCTTAAGGGGCGCAAAGGGCGAGGTAACTCTCTGGCGCTACTCCTGGCAGTAGTCACGATGTTCGTCGTCGAAGGAGGCGACTTCTTGCTTTCTACCCTCAGAGTTGAGGCATGGCGCACGCTTTCAGAACTTCCGTCCTTTTCGGCCCGCGTGAGAACCGATTACGCGACGAACAACACCCCTGCGGCCGCTCGCCTACAAAGTATGGTGCAATTCATTGATCACACCCTCGAGCAATCGCGCAAAGGGGAGGGGGCTTTTGCGCTGGTTGCCGAGGGGAAGGGAGCGGACCTCAGCGAAACCTTTGTCGACAGAATGGAGGCGCTGCGCGGCGCTTCTTTGCTTCTCGCTGAGACGTATCGCGGCATTGAACAAGAGCCCACAGCATCAACCTTGGACGACACTCTCGCCTCGCAAGCTGTGCTTGCCGAGCAGCATGCGTCAGTCGAAGCGCTCGCGGCATCTGCGGCTCAGGCTGCGGATGCGCTTTCTCGCCTACACTATGAGCAGAATGTGTGGCCGATAGCGATGACTGTGCTGCGAGAGTCGTTCTTTTTTCCGTTGGGAGCAGCAATGTTCTCGCTGTTGGCGTTCTACATCGCAACTGCAGCGTATCGTTCGTTCCGGATACGATCTGCCGAGGCATTGATTATGATGATTGCCGCTGTGGTGGTAACTCTGGGGCAGATTCCCCATGGACCGCTCTACGTGTGGCAGGGACTGCCTGGCGCGCGGTTATGGATGCTGGAGAATCTAAGCACGCCCGCATTTCGAGCGATCTTTTTTGGTTCGGCGATTGCCGGTTTGGCCATGGCCGTCCGCATGTGGCTTTCGCTCGAGCGGAGCCCTCTGGCAACGGAGGAGGCTGAATGAGCATACCGATCGCAGAGCAGCATTCGCTTCCTTCGCGCTTGGCCGATCGCCTTGAACGAATAAATCGCCGCGCGATTTATCTGTTTGTTGCCGTGTCGCTTTCGCTCCCGATTATCGCCGATGTGCAAATGAAGCCCGCTCCGATGGCGACTGCGCGTGCGCTCTACGAAGCGGTGAACGCGCTCAATCCGGAAGACGGCAAAATTGTGCTAATTGCCGCGGACTGGGGGCCAGGCACGATGGCTGAGAATCGTCCGCAAACCGCACTTGCCATCGAGCATCTGATGCGAAAGCGCCAGCCTTTCGCGCTCATTTCTATCTACACCCTTGCCGTCCCTTTTTTGGAAGAGGTGCCGAACACGATCAAGAGACGGTTGGAGGTAGAAATGCCGGGACAGACCTGGGAATACGGTCGAGACTGGGTGAACCTCGGCTATCGACCCGGCGGTATCATTATGATTCAACGGCTAGCGAAGGCAGAGAACCTTCACGAGGCGCTAAAAACCGACGCAAACGAGACCCCGATTGCTCAGATTCCGATGATGCGCTCGGTAAAAACGGCCAAGGACATCTCGATGCTGATGCAATTCACGGGCCTTGTCGGTGTGTTCAACTACTGGCTGCAATTCTTCCCTGGTCCGACCTTCGTGCATGGTTGCACGTCAATTACCATCCCTGAGGCTTTCATCTACTACTCGTCGAAGCAAATTGTCGGCTTTTTCGAAGGACTGGCCGGCGCGGCATATTACGAAACCATTCTTGACGAAGCATATCCCGGCAGAAGCGGCGAAAGCCTTGCCCTCGCTACGAATACAGGCCTGGCTTTTGCGCAGCTGGTTGTCCTCGGTTTCATCGTTTTGGGCAACGCCGGTGTCCTGCTTCGCAAAGTGATGAGGAGCTAATGGTCGAAGGCACACCCGAATACTTCTCCGTACTGTGGTGGCAGGTGCTGCTAGGCGGCGTATCGACTCTCGCGATTTTTTCCTTTCTTTATCGAGAGAATCCCATCTATCGCATCTTCGAGCATGTATTCATCGGCATTGCTACCGGCTATACGACGATTGCGACTGTCCGCTTTTTCCTTTGGCCGGAAGTTTTCAAGCCGCTGCTTGGACTTGATCGCGTGCGCTATCCTGACGGCACTTTTGATGCGCCCTACAACGAGCTGAATTTGCTGTATTTGCTGCCGATGTCGTTCGGCTTGCTCTTCTATTGCATTCTGACCAAACGCCACAAATGGCTTGCTCAGCTCGTGATCGGTTGTCAGCTTGGCGCTGCAGGAGGGCTAGCGTTCAAAGGTACGTTCACAGAACTCTTGCCGCAGGTGTTCGATTCGTTCCGCAGCTTCTACGTTCCGGGATCGGTGACTGACTCTCTCACCAATATTTTCTTCGTCGTCACCTTGCTGTGTTCTCTTGCCTACTTTTTCTTCACATTCAAACGCTCTCCGGGCGGAGCTGTGGAGCTTTCATCGACCACCGGGCGGTGGTTGATGATGGGATGTTTTGGCGCCTTTTTCGGCTCGACCATCATGGCGCGAATGGCGCTACTCGTTGAGCGGCTCGAATTCCTGATCAACGACTGGACGCCGATTTTCTTCCAATGAGTAGCGACACGAAAATAGATCCGGCGAAACTCGCGCGAGTCCTCGCCACCGACTGCGGGTCGACGACCACCAAAGCCGTGCTTTTCGAGCTCACGCCCGAAGGCTGGCGCCAGACCTTTCGCGGTGAAGCACCGACCACTGTCGAACGTCCTGTTGCCGACGTGACGATCGGGGCGACGAATGCTTTCCTTGAAGTGCAGGAGCTTTCCGGGCGCACGCTCCTCTATGCGGACGCCGAACAAGAGGCCGAGGGATCGCCGCTCCGTCCGCGGGACGGCGACGTAGGAGTGGATCTGTATGTTTCAACCAGCTCCGCCGGCGGAGGGCTGCAGATGATCGTCGCGGGAGTGGTCGGTGACATGACTACCGCTTCTGCCGAACGTGCCGCGCTCGGTGCAGGCGCAATCGTGATGGACGCCATTTCTATCGACGACGGCCGTGAGCAGTATGAGCGAGTGCAGAAAATAAGGCACCTGCGCCCGGATATCGTGCTCATTGCAGGAGGAACGGAGGGAGGAACGCTCGATCACCCGTTAGAGCTGGCTGAGACGATTCTCCAAGCGGACCCTCGGCCACGCTTCGGCGAAACGCTCAGGCTGCCGGTGATTTATGCGGCGAACAGCGCCGCACGTGAGCAGGCACGCGGTATTCTCGAGGGGCGTTTCGAGTTTGTCGCTGAAGAGAACATCAGGCCATCGCTGGAAGAGGAGAATCTGGCGCCGGCGCGAGACGCAATCCATGAGCTGTTTCTCCACCATGTGATGAGCCATGCGCCGGGCTACAAGAAGCTGCTCGGCTGGTCTCCTGTGCCGATTATTCCGACGCCGGCTGCGGTTGGGGAGATGGTGCAGCGGGCGGCGGAGCGTTGGGACATCCAAATTCTAGCCGTAGATATCGGTGGTGCGACGACAGATGTATTTTCCGTATTTCGTGCGTCTGACGAAGCAAGAACCGCTGTTTTCAATCGTACCGTCAGCGCAAACCTGGGAATGAGTTATTCGGTGGCGAACGTCCTGCTCGAAGCGGGAGAGGAGAAGATCCGGCGTTGGCTTCCGTTCGAATGTGCGGTGAACGAGATTCGAGATCGGCTTCGGAACAAGATGATCCGTCCAACCAGCATTCCCTACACCCAGGAAGACCTTTTGCTGGAGCAGGCGGTGTGCCGAGAAGCGCTCCGCCTCGCTTTTGAGCATCACAAACGCCTTGCCGTGGGACTCGCCGGAGCGCAGCGCCAACGCACTATCGGGGACTTGTTCGTCCAGGCAAAGCCCGAGTCTTTGGTCGATATGCTGGGCCTTGGTCTCATTATCGGCTCCGGCGGGGTGCTCAGTCACGCGCCGGACCGGCGAAGCAGCGCGTTTATGCTGCTCGATGCGTACGAGCCGGAGGGAGTGACCCGCCTTGCCGTCGACTCGATTTTCATGATGCCGCATTTAGGGGTGTTCGCAACGGTTCATCCGGAAGCTGCCGCAGAGATTTTTATTCGCGATTGTCTGGTCGATTTGGGCACCGTTATCGCCCCGGTGGGAAAATCCAAGCCCAATATGGTGCTGGCCGAGGTTCGCCTAGCTGACGGCGAGGTGGTGCTGATTCGTTCGGGAACTCTGACCCGTCGTGAGTTGCCTGCAGGGCAACGCATGCAAGTGAGTATTCGTCCAGCGGCTCGGCATATAAACGTCGGGGCCGGACCGGGAGCAAGTTTTGAAACGGAGCTTGTCGGCGGGGAAGCCGGGATTCTTTTCGACGGGAGGGGGCGTCCACTGCAAGTTCCGTCGAGTGCGGCGGAGCGCCTCGCCACGGTTCGAGGTTGGTATGACGCGCTAGGATTGGAGGTCAGATAATGGCGCAGGCGTATGCACCAGCTCTCGAGGTTTCCGAGCGAACGATCGTGCGTAAGGTGCGAGAGTTGCCGTTGCCCGGCAAGCATCTCGTCCAGCAGGGACAGTGGGTCGAAGCAACGACATCCGTGCTCGCGGCGGAACTTCCCGGTGACCTGTCGATTATCCGGGCAGCCGATCGCCTCGGATTCGAGGTCGAAGATGTGATGAGGGGGATCGTCGTATCGGTCGGAGAGCAAGTCGTCGAAGGTCAAGAGCTTGCGCGAGTGAAGAGTTTCTTCGGTTGGTTTCAGTCCGCACTTCCTTCCCCGGCCGCGGGAACGATAGAATTCATTACCGAGGCCAATGCTCATATTGGCATTCGCCATGCGCCGATCCCACTTTCGGTCGATGCTTACGTGCAAGGGCGGGTTATCGAGGTTGAGCCCGGCAAAGCGGTCACAATCGAGACCGAAGCGGGTTTTATTCAGGGCATCTTCGGTGTGGGAGGAGAGCGCCGAGGGCACGTGGTCGCGCTTGCGATTCCCCCGGATCTCGTTGTCACGGACCAAGTGTTAGCGGAAGTGAATCAACCGCTCGACAATGCGATCCTGGTAGGCGGCGCGACGTTCGATCAATCCGGATTGCGCTATGCCGCGGAGCAGAGAGTCAGCGCTGTAATTTGCGGCTCCATCGACGCGCCGGGTCTGGCTGATTTCGTCGGCTACGAAATAGGCGTTTCCATTACTGGAGACGAGCCGGTGCCCTTTACGCTGATAGTGACCGAGGGGTTTGGCCGTCTTGCCATTTCCGAGCGAGTTCGTTCCCTAGCAAAGCAGTTTCACGGCAGGAATGCGTCGGTGAACGGAGCTACTCAAGTTCGAGCGGGCGCAACACGCCCCGAGTTGATCGTTCCACTCGAACCTGCGGTAGATCGGCAGATAGTGCAAGAAGCCGGCCAGGGACGTCCTCTAGAGGTGGGTGCGAAGCTTCGTATTATCCGGGTTCCCTACTTCGGCGCATTCGGAACGATAACGGCGCTGCCCTCAGAGCCCGAGAGCATTCCGAGCGGTGCACGAGTGCGAGTGCTCCGTGCGAGGCTTGAGTCCGGAGAGGAGGTCACCGTCCCTCGGGCGAATGTCGAACTTGTTCCTTAGAGCTTATCCACGAATAAATTTGCTCTTGAAACGGCGATTTCGGCCAATCTCGGCCAAACGGGAGAATGGAAAATACTCATTTACTTCAGTAAACTCCGCTTTTTGATTTCCCGTTTTACCGACCCTCCCTTGAACTCCCCGTTTTGTGAGCAGATTAGTTCGTGGATAAGCTCGTAGTCGACACAAGTAGCAGCATACCGACTGATTCGAACATGCGGTCTGCTTCCGAGCGGTTGGATTTCCTCGACCACGGCTGAAGCACCTCCCCGGTGGGAGCTGATAAGGGGGGGTGGATGGATGTTGGGGCCGTGGTAGAGGGAAGGTGATATCCCAAGGATCATCTATCCCGCGATTTTAGGAAAAGCTGGTGGCTTTGTAGACCTAGAGCGTTGTGACGCAGTGGAAGTGAGGGGTGTCTCTTCCACTGCGTCTTTTTTGTCGAGCGCCTACCATCTCAGTCAATCGAATTGCGACTGGTCTTGCCACTCGTCCTTCCATCTGCGCGCACAGTCTTCCAACCACATGAACAGTGCGCTACCATCGAACCCGAACGGCTTGAAAAACAAGCTCCGCGCGTGCGCCGACTCCGTGCCGCCGCAAACCGGCTTCGACAGTAGAACTGAACCATGCGACGGCACGTATTTCTTCAAAACCAAGCAATTCTAGCAGCAGTGGCGATTCTGGTACTATTCGCGGCCGGTTGCACAACGCGGGGGGCCGCCCCCAGTGCCGTCGAACCGGTAGCAATACCGGTAACGCAGCACCCGGAGATCGAGCGAGTGCTGAGTAAGCACTGCCCAAGCCTGGAAACGGCGACTCGCGGCGAGCTGATCGATGCTGTCGCGATGGCTGCGGACCTCTATCAAGTCGACCGCAACTTGGTGCTCGCGGTCATCACTGCCGAGTCCCGCTGCCGAAACCGCGCCCGGTCCCATGCCGGAGCCGTCGGACTGATGCAACTGATGCCCGGCACCGCCCGATGGGTCGGCGTCGTCGATGCCGAACACAAATGGGACAATATCTTCGGCGGCACCCAATACCTTCGCTATCTGATGGAGCTCTTCGACGGCGATCTAACCCTCACAATCGCCGCCTACAACGCCGGCCCCACCGCCGTCCGCCGCTACGGCGGAGTCCCCCCCTACCGCGAAACAAAAGTCTACCTCCGCCGCGTCCTCCACTACTACAACGAATACCGCCGCGCCGAGTAACCCAGCTTCAACGCTGTTGAAGCCCGCACAGGTCTCTGAGACCAGTACTACCCCCAGGACAAGCCTTCACAGGTCTCTGAGACCCGTACCCCCAGAAGACCCGTATCCCCCAGAAACATTCCCAGCATTCCGGCGAATAGTAGTGCATGGGATACCATCCACGCTTCGAAGTCGCCGACCAGGGAAACCTCGTCACCACCAACACCAAGCATGCCGAGCTCTGGTTTGCCAATAACCCCAAGCTCGAACGCGCTCTCTTGGCGCGGACGGCCAAATACTCGACCAGATACGACGTGAGGCTCTATGCTCTCAGCCCTGAGGGAAACCACGCCCACCTCGTTGCTGAGTTCCCCGGCTGCAACCGCGCTGACTTTATGCGGGACCTTAACTCGACCGTCGCTCGGGAAGCCTCTCGCTGCACCGCTACCTTTACCGGCGGCAACCTCTGGGCTCGGCGGTATTCCAACGAGTTTCTTCCCGCCCCGGAAGATATTGAAGACAAGTTCTTCTACACCGTATTGCA
>JAGRAW010000151.1 GCA_020434415.1 Bdellovibrionales bacterium | reverse complement strand
GAAACGAAAGCGAACTTCAGTGTTCAGAATGAAGCGGAAATTGCCAAACCGCCGGTTGTTTCCTTCGAATAGTGGATAGACGATTTCGGGCGTTGAGAAGCTTTGGCGGGCACCTAGTGCTCACGGTAGCGCTGGTTTGCCTCTTCCCCGCATTCGTCCTCCCGCAGCTACCGGTTCCGGAACTCTCAAAGCGCGTCACTGACAGAACCGGCACGCTCTCTGCCGGGGAGGAAGAGGCGCTCGAGCAGCGCCTCGCTGACTTCGAACAGCAGAAAGGCATACAGCTTGCCGTTCTAATTGTTCCCACCACCGAACCGGAGGCGATCGAACAATACTCGATGCGCGTAGCGGAAGCTTGGCAGCTCGGTCGGAGAGCGGTTGATGACGGTGTCTTGCTACTCGTCGCAAAGAACGACCGACGCGTCAGAATCGAGGTCGGCTATGGCCTCGAAGGAAGCATGACCGACGTTACGTCGAAGCGCATCATCGAGGAGCAGATTGTTCCGGAATTTCGACAAGGCAACTTCGGCCAGGGAATCACTCACGGCGTTTCGGCGATCATCGACGTGCTATCCGGCGAAGCGCTTCCCCCTCCGCACAGTCGAGGAAATTCAGGTGACAACCATCCGTTTCATTCGCTCTTTTTCGGACTTCTCGCCGGAGCCTTTCTTCGCCCGCTCCTAGGACGTCTACCGGCCGCAATCGCAGGAGGACTCGTGCCGTTCGCCGTCCTTTCCTACTTCGGATTCGGTCTCCTCTGGTCCGCACTTTTCGGTGCCGGCATCGCCTTTCTGCTTTTTATCGATTTTGCGACCGGCCACACCGTTCGCTCATATGGAGGTCGGGGCGGCTACTACTCGGGTGGCGGTTTCGGCGGAGGAGGTTTCAGTGGCGGAGGGGGTAGCTTCGGCGGCGGGGGCGCATCGGGGAGTTGGTAAAGATGAACTGGAAAAGACTTCTTCGGCACTACACGACCGGTGATTGGCAGATCCGCCGCCATTTCGGCAGCAGCGGATTGCTGCGCATTCGCGAAGCAATCGCAGCGGCTGAGAGCGGCCACACCGGGGAAATTCGCTTCGCGCTCGAAGCGAGTCTTCCGCCTTGGGATGCGTTCCGAAACGTCTCGCCTCGAGCGCGAGCAGTGGATACCTTCTCGAGCTTTCGCGTGTGGGATACCGAGCACAACAATGGCATCCTTCTCTACCTCCTGCTTGCCGACCGAGACATAGAGATCGTTGCGGATCGCGGCATAGCAGCGCGCGTCGAACAGCACGAATGGGAAAAGATCTGTCGGACGATGGAGCAGAAGTTTGCGAACGGACACTACACAGAGGCCGTCATCGAAGGAATTGAGACGGTCAGCACCATTCTCCGCAAGCACTTTCCGGGCGCCGGCGGGCCGAACGAACTAGCCGATGAGCCAATAATCATCTGATACAAAAGCGCAGGCGGTAAAGCACATCATCCGATGCGCGACAATGTCCGCCCCTCGCCTTCGTAGTCCCGCCAGTCGCGTTTACGATGTCGCGTTTACGATGAGAAGCTACGAAGCTGCAGACAACAGAAAGCGCAACAGCACATACAGCACGAAAAAGAGCCCGCCCCATTTCATGACTTCGACAAAAATCAAAAATGCTGTCGAGGGCGGGTCAACGTCGTCCGCTTGCATGCGTCGGAGCGCATCCATACTATCGCGCTCCAAATCACGTGCTTTCGCGGGGCCACGGCTAGCGCTTTGAACTCGAAGCGGCGGCACGTCTGACATAACTTACCCAGGCTAGGTTGTCGTGGATTGCATCCACATGCCCGGATACTAGCACATCGCCGGCCCCTTTCGATACTCCACCCCGGACTCGTTTGGTAGTTCATCCAAGGGCTGCTATGGTGGCTGACTTAGGAAATTCGCTATCAGGGAGTAGGTAGCATGAGCGAGACCAGGGCAGCCGAAGCGTTTGCCGAGCTAGTACGAATTGTCCAGGAGCTACGTACCCCGGAGACGGGTTGCCCATGGGATCTCGAACAGGACCACCGAAGCCTTAGGCCTTACTTGATCGAGGAAGCCTATGAAGTGCTGCAAGCGATTGACGCCGGGGTCGATACCGAGCTTTGCGATGAACTTGGCGACCTCTTGCTTCAGGTTGTCCTTCACGCCCAGGTCGCCAAAGACCGTCACGGTTTCGAAATCACCGACATCGTTCAATCCATCAGCAAAAAAATGGTGCGCCGTCATCCACACGTTTTCGGTGATACCAAACTTGGGACGTCGGACCAAGTTCTCAAGAACTGGGAAAAAATCAAGCAAACCGAGAAAGGCGGAAGCGCCGCTGATTCCGGATTTGCTAGCCGCCTGGAAGCAATACCCGCGGAACTCCCTGCCCTGCTTCGTGTACAACGCATCGGCGAGAAGGCTGCGAAAGCAAACTTCGACTGGGATGGCATTGCCGGAGTGATGGCCAAGGTCCATGAAGAGTTTGCCGAACTCGAAGCAGAGATACTCCAGATCCCCGAACAACTCCGAGAAGCCGGCAGCCACCCCCTTGCGGCTAACGCGCTTAGCGAGCCGCTCAAGCTCCGTCTTGAACATGAGCTGGGGGACGTGCTGTTCAGCATCTGCCAGCTTGCCCGTTGGCTCGGGATCAGCGCCGAGGACAGTCTGCGAGCGGGAGCGACTCGTTTTCTGTCGCGCTTCAAGATGCTCGAGGGCCTGGCGGCTCAACCACTTTCGGAGCTCAGCGAGCAGGAGTTGGACGCCTTGTGGGAGCAGGCCAAAAAAAAAGCTGAAAAGCACTCAGCAGCCAAAATAAGCACCAAACTACCAAACAACTGATTACCGCGTTTACTTTTCCGTCTAAAAGGCTTATACCTAGCTGCCCTTTTGATAGGCGGCCCTCTCACAGGGCGTGCCGCCGGTAAGTAGCTGTAGCACAAAGATTTTTTGGAACTAGCATGGCAAACCATCGTTCAGCAGAAAAGCGTCACCGCCAAAACTTGAAGCGTCGAGCCAGAAACCGCTCCGCACGCGCTGAAATCAGAACCACCATTAAGGCGACGTTGCAGTCGATTAAAGAAGGCAACGGTGAGAAGGCCGCGGAGAAAGCGCAGCAGGCGACTCGCTTGCTTGACAAGGGCGTTTCCCACGGGCTCGTGCACCGAAACGCCGCACGTCGAAGAATTTCTCGCTTGCACCGCCGCCTGGCTCAGCAAGCCAAGGAGTAGTTCTCTCTCAACCACCAAACAGGCGGCCGCTTATCTTCCAAGGTAAGCGGCCGTTTTGTTTTCCGCTGCTCCACCTCGAAACACTAGCCAACCCATCTGTAGTGGGCGCTACCTCATACGCTAAGACCCCTACGTTCCTGTCTCGAGGATCCGGTATCCGATGACCCCCGTGACCGATGACCCCTGTGACCGATGACCCCTGTGACCGATGACCAGGAAGACTCAACCTACAACTCGACAATCGACCGAAACGGCTCTTCCGTAACCAGCGGCCGAACTTCCCCCAATAAATAAATCGACCCTGCCACAACGATCAGCGTGTTCTCATCAGCGGCGGCAACTGCTTGCGCAAGAGCATCCGCAGCCGATACGGCCACCGCAGCGTTTGGAAGTAGTTCGCACAAAGTGCGCGGCGCGAGCGACAAATGAGAATCAATCGGTGAGACGATCCACGTCACCTCATGCCGGCTTCCAAAGGCTCTCAACCGCTCCGCCATTCCCTGCCAGTCCTTCCGCGAGAGCATCCCGACGACGATCACGAACCGCGAAAAAGTGACACTCAGGGTTTCGAGATGATCGACCAACACATCCACACCATCGGGATTGTGTGCTGCATCCAGTAGTACCTCCCGATCGACTCCGGTGGCACATCTCAGCACAACTCGCTCGGCGCGGCCCGGCCAGCGCGCCGTGCGAATACCCCGTCGAACAGCGTCGAGCGGCAGTCCGAGCGCAAGCGCCACCTGAGCCGCAAGCTTCGCATTCTGTCGGAGATAAGGAACTGCAATGTCCGTGGTGAGCTCGCTGATGGCACCGTCATCCTTTGGAAGCTCCAGCGGCGCTCCGATTCGCCGCGCGGACCAGCGGACGGCTTTCAGTGCCTCTTGGGGAAGATGGCCGACAAACAGCGGCACATCACGTCGCGCGATCCCGGCTTTATTTTCGGCTATCTCGGCCAAGCTCGTGCCCAGCCAATCCATATGGTCCATGCCGATACTGGTCACGACACAAGCGCGAGGCACTTTCATCGTATTCGTCGCGTCGAACGTCCCGCCAAGTCCGACCTCGATAACCATCCAATCGAGTTCCGCTCGCGCGAAGACCAAGAACGTCGCCACCGCGCCGAGCACGAAGTACGAAGCCGGTAGACCTTCACGCTCTGTCAGATCGATGACTTCTTGCACCGCATCGTTGAAGGTTTGCACGGGACAGGGAAGCCCGTTGAGCAAGCAGCGCTCGGTGACATGAGTGAGATGAGGCGAAACGAACTGTCCGACATTTGCTCCGGAGGCTCGCAACATTGCCGCCAGGTAAGCGCAGGTGCTCCCCTTACCGTTCGTTCCTCCTACATGAACTGCCGGGACACGATCTTGCGGGTTCCCCAGAAGCGCCAGCAACCGCCTCGGCACTTCGAGAGGCGAAAATCGCGTTCCGTCCCACAGGGGAAGCGTCTTTAAGAAGTCGAGCGCAGGATAACGCCCGTCAGACGTAGCCAAGAGTTTCCAGTACCAGATCGTGGATGAGCGGTCGAAAGTCTCTGATATTATTGTTATCGACCGACGGATGAATACGGTTACTCAGCAGTACAACGCTCAGCTCGCGCTCCGGCTCGACCCAAATGCTGCATCCGGTAAAGCTAAGGTGCCCCACCGATTGTGGAGAGAAGTACCGGCCTGAGGCACTATTCTTGGGCGACGGGGTATCCCAGCCGAGCGCCCAAGTGCTATTCGGCACAGTTTCGTCGCGTTTCCAAAACTCGCGAACGACTTCACGAGAAACGAAAGTCCCGCGGCCGTGGTAACACTCTAGGAGCTCGTTTACCAACGCGTTGACATCCGTCGCGGTAGTGAACAAGCCGGCATGAGCGGAAACACCGCCCATTGCCCAAGCGTTGTCGTCGTGCACTTCACCGCAAAGCACTCGGCCTCGCCATGGACATTGGGCCGTCGGCGCAATTATTTCGTTGACCGTTTCCAGCCCCCGCCGTCGCAAGTTGGAAAGCTCGATGTAGCCGGACTGTTGAAGCTTCAACGGGCGTAGCAAATACTTGACGACCAACTTTTCAAGCGGCATGCCGTAAAGCACCTCTAGTGCATGCCCCAGGAGGATGAACCCGATATCGCTGTATTTGGTGACCTTACCGGGAAGGTTTTCGATCTTTGCGCGCAATATCTCATTGTAGATCGTTTCGACGGCACCCCGACTGGTCATCATCCCCGCACGTCGCCCACGATCGGCGTTCGCGATCTGTCGGTAGTACGGAGAGGTTGCCGGGTAACCGGAGCAATGTGCAAGCAGGTGACGAACCGTCATTCGCTCCTTGCCGTGCGTGCCGAAGGTCTGGAGGATCCGCGACATGCGCCGGTCGACCTCCAGGTTACCGCGGTCGACAAGCTGCATGAGTAGCGAAGTGGTCACGAGCGGCTTCGTCAGCGAGGCCACATCGAATACGATATCTTCGCGCATCGGCGAAGGCTCAGGCAACAGCGAACGGCATCCTACGGAGCTACGGAAAAGAAGCTCTCCTCCCTGTGAAACTGTCAGCACCGCTCCCGGAAAAACCAGATCTTTTTTGGGGGGGACCGGAGCACCGGCAACATACTGATGAGCGGCGGCGGATAGCGCCTCAGAGACGCGGGACCAATTCAAAGACTTCACTGTGCGAGAAACACTCATCTGCTGCTACATGTATACCAGCAGCGGGCATAAATTCGGTCCGCGTGCTGGTGTCGCCCGAAGGGACGACAATTCTTACACCAATTGCGCTAACCCCCAATCGCAAGCGCCTCTAGATCGGATCTTCCACTTCAAACCGCGATTGCTCAATCTTGCCGGTACTGCCGAGCACCAGCGGCTGATTCTCCCCCCAATGACCGAACTCAAGACCTCGCAAAATCGGAAATGACGCGGCACCGACTATATCATCGACGACGAATCGAATCACGTCATCCACACTTGGACCGTGATTGGCTTCACAGCGGCTAAATCGCCCCAGAACGAGGCCTGCCAGTTTATCCAGCTTACCTGCTAGCTTAAGCTGCACAAACGAGCGATGTAGCTGAAACGGCTTATCCCCTACCTCTTCGACCACCAATATGGCGCCGTCATATGAAACGTCAAATGGAGTGCCAAGCAAACAGGTCAGCATCGTGAGATTACCGGCAATCACCGGCCCCTGCCCCTGCCCATTACGAAGCGCTTGACACTGAAACTCGCGAGTCGGCGACGACCCCTCGAGCAGTGAGACTAGCGCGTCTGCGCTTCGTGCCGCAGCCTCGTCTTGCGCTGCGTCGGGAAATGCCGTCGCTGCGGCCGCCCCGTGCACGGCGGGAAGTTTTGCTCGGCCGAACCAGGCAAGAAGAAGCGCGGTCGCATCCGACATCCCGATGATCACCTTGCCCGCCGAACGGATCACTTCAAAATCAAGGAGAGGAAGAGTGTCCAGCGCACCATAGCCTCCGCGAGCAGTAAGCACCACGTCGACCTCAGGATCGGTCACCAGTGTCATCACCGCCTCGGCACGCTCCCTCGGACTACCATTCGCGAAACCATGGTCGTAGCGGGCATAATCGCGGGAAGGATCAAGCGGCATTTTCACGCGATACCCGCGGCGTTCCAGTTCCGCGACAGAACGCTTCATGCGCTCCGGCTCGACAGGCGAACCGGTCGCAACGATTCCCAGGCAACCGCCCGACTTAAGATTTCTTACTTTCTCGCGCACGGCCTCTCACTTTACACTACTGGATTGCGGAAGCTATAGTTTTTAGAAGTTGTTCCAAGGTGTAAAGGATGAGTGCATCTTCTATCCCGAGCCCGATCAGCGGGCGTGGGGATCGATGAGCTCTCGATAGAGTTACGCTCTATGAACAACAGCCAACTTTACAAAAAGCAGCCAACAGTGACGTTTCTCGATGACGCTAGATCACATAGGACACGCGGTGCACGATCTCGATGCGGCGGTGGAGCGCTACGCACGCTTGTTCGGACTTGAGGTTATCGAACGGGAAACGATTCACGAGCACGCAGTGGAGGCCGCCTTCCTTTCGCATACAGACTGGGCGCCCGCAAACCTGCCTGCAGGTGGCTACAGCATCGAGCTCCTAGCACCCCGGCCTGGCAATACCGTGCTCGACAAGTTTTTGAGCACTCGCGGGGAGGGATTGCACCACATTTGCTTTCGTGTCGACTCCGTAGCCCAAGAGCTCGAACGATTGAAGGCGCTTCAGGTGCCGCTCATCGACCAAATACCTCGGGCAGGCTCTCGGGGCTCACAAGTTGCATTCCTACACCCAAAAGGTGCGTCCGGAGTATTGCTCGAGATTTGTTCCTATCCCCGTAAGTGAACTATGCGGGCAGACCCGTGTTCTGCAGAGCGGAATCTCACTCCTCGAATTGCCGAAGCACACTCTTTTAGGTAGCTTTGGCGAGCTAAACTGAGGAACTATGCGCATTTCGCCGTGTTCCGTTAAGTGATAAATTCTTGTGGAAAGCGCCGTTTTCCGCCACATTTCCTAAGTAATGAAGATTCTCATCGTCGAACCGGATACCAACCGCCAGCGCCAACTGCGCACCATTCTGTCGAGCCTCGGCCACAAGTCTGCGGAAATCGAATCGACACTGGATTCGAAAGGCGCAATCAGCTTGCTGCGTAAGAAGCGTTTTGACTGCAGCTTCATCAGTATGGCGCCGGGCCAATTCGATGCACTGGAACTGTTGAAAAATATTCGCACGGGAGGATCCTCTCGCACGCTGCCCGTAATCATTTACAGCGGAGAAGTGACAAAGGAGAACGTGGTCTCGGCACACGAAGCCGGATCCAACGCATTTCTCGCCTATCCATTCTCCGTGAGCGATGTCGAGAGCGTTATCTTAAAAGCGACCACTGGCAAGAAAAGTTAGCGCCTTCGGATTTCCTCAGCACGACCCCTACACTGAAAGCTGGAAGGCACGTGGTAACCATACGACAACAGTAGTTCTAAGATGTTCGATACGCTCAACAGCAAACTTGAAAACACCTTCCGCCAGCTTCGAAACCGCGGAAAGCTAACCGAGGCCGATTTAGAAGAATCGCTCAAGGAGATTCGCACAGCACTCCTCGAGGCCGACGTGAACTTCAAAGTCGCGAAGGAATTCTGCGAGAACGTCAAGCAAAAGGCCGCGGGAATGAAGGTGCTCAAAAGCCTCAACCCCGGGCAAATGGTGATCAAGTTCGTCCACGAGGAACTCGTTCATGCAATGGGCGAATTCGCGCCGCTGAACCTGCGCTTCGCTCCGCCAGTCGTTTTAATGGTCGTCGGCCTCCAAGGCTCCGGTAAGACGACTTCTTGCGGCAAGCTCGCTCGTCATCTGCGTGATGACCTGAAGCGGAACCCGATGCTCGTATCTGCGGACGTCTACCGTCCGGCTGCAATTCAGCAGCTGAAAACCCTTGGCCAACAGCTCGACATCGAGGTCTTCGACTCCAGCGCTGACCAGCAACCGCTAGCGATCGCGAAAAATGCGGTCAGTTACGCAAGCGGTGCCGGTTTTGACACGGTGATTCTTGATACTGCGGGACGTCTGCAAATCGACGATGCCTTGATGAACGAATTGGTCGAGATTGTCGAGGCGATCGAGCCGCACGAGATCCTCCTCGTTGCCGATGCGATGACCGGTCAGGAGGCGGTCAACGTCGCCCAGGGCTTCGACGCTCGTCTCGATATCGACGGCGTCGTGCTGACCAAGCTCGACGGGGACGCTCGAGGCGGAGCGGCCCTCTCCATCCGGGCAGTCACCAATAAGCCGATTAAATTTATCGGGATTGGCGAAAAACTGGACGCCCTCGA
>JAGRAW010000150.1 GCA_020434415.1 Bdellovibrionales bacterium | reverse complement strand
GCATCTCCTCGACCCAATAGCGCAAGCTGTCCATGATTAGCTGCAGCACGCGAGGATTACGGGTATCAAGCGTGTTTCCGCAACCGGTATAGTCGCGGTAGTATCGTTTATTCTCCGGTTCGAGTCGGTAGTACGCAGCGTTATCGATACCTCGAAACGAAAGAGTCGGGCCCAGATGGTTGCCTTCGGCGGTATGATTGTAGACGACGTCGAGGATCACTTCGATACCCGCCGCGTGCAGCGTGCGGACCATGTATTTGAATTCGTCGAGCGGCGACTGATAGAACTTGCCGGAAGCGAACCGGAGATCGGGGGCGAAAAACGCCAACGTGTTATAGCCCCAGTAGTTGCTCAGTCCGAGACCGTGAAGATGCCCTTCCGGCGCATGTTGGTGAACCGGTAACAGCTCGATAGAGGTAACACCGAGGGCAATGAGATGTTGCAAGATAGGTTTACTTGCAACCGCCGCATAGGTGCCGCGAAGTTCCGGCGGGACGTCGGGATGACGCATGGTGAGTCCCTTGACGTGCGCTTCATAGAGAACGGTCCGGTGCCACGGCACGTCGGGACGGGCATCGTTGCCCCAATCGAAGTCATCCGCAACCACCATGCCGAGGGGCGAATCTGCGGCGCTATCCGACCGGTCGAAGGTGAGGTCCAGATCCGCTCCCGTGCCCTGCGAGTAGCTAAAGAGAGTCTGACTCACGCGAGCCTCTCGCACCACTCGCCGCACGTAGGGATCGAGGACGAGTTTGTTGGGATTGAAGCGATGCCCATGAAGCGGCTCATAGGGACCGTATACGCGGTAGGCATAGATCAGTCCCGGTTTCGCACCCGGCAAAAAGCCATGCCACACATTGTTGGTCCGTTCCGGGAGCTGATAACGGCGAGTCTCTTGCCGGGCCTCAGCAGTGTCGAAAATGCACAGCTCTACCTTTTCCGCATGCTCGCTGTAGAGAGCGAAATTGACACCGGCTCGGCCGGGCGTCGCGCCGAGCGGTGCAGCGCTCCCCGGCCAGATTTCAAGATCCGGGGTTGCTGCTTCGGAGGGGCTAGGATGCGAATTCTTCAATTGGGGCTGTAGTGGCGTCGGTTGTTGTTCGGCCCCAGGATAGCCCCGAACGTGCGAGTGGAAAACTCTCTTTTCTACACACCGTGCCCGATGCAGCGATGATTATGACGCGCAGGGCACCGCACAGGACTCGCGGCCGACCGGATTAGCTCACTGGAGAAGCCAAAGGTGGACCTGCTCAGCGGTGTGTCAGTATTGAAGCTATTGAAGCTTTGCCAACTCTTCCGCCACAACCTCAGGCGGAAGGGCTATCATGCCCTCTTGCCGTACTAGCTGCTGGCCCTGGCGACTCAGAACGAATCGAAGGAAGTCCTTCACGGAGTCATCAAGAGGTTCTCCGGGTGTGCGAACGACGTAAATGTTCAGGAATCGTGCCAGCGGATAGCGCCCATCAACTACCGTATCGACGGTCGGTGCATAAGCTCGCTCGCCGGGCTCTTTACTCACTGCCAACACCTTCACTCCCGGCGGTACGACAGACACGAATTCGCCGAACGCCAACGCTCCCCGGTTCAGCGTGACAGCCTCCAACAACGAATCCAACGAAGCCGTCGTCATCAACTGTGGCACAAACGCGCCTTGCAACAGCACACGCTGCTTGAAATATGCTGCCGGTGAAGAATTTTGCTCACGCCCCAGTAGTTCGATTGCGACGTTGGAAAATGAACCGGAAACGCCAAGGTTACTCCATAACCGAGGCGAAGCTTCGTCACCGCGTCTGCGCTCGACAGAAAAAGCGCGGTCTAGCTCCCCGAAGGAAATTTCCTCGATTGGATTCTCCTCATGAACAAAAATCGACACTGCAGCCAAAGCGGAACGAACTTGCGTCGGTTCGAACCCATATTTGGCGATAAAGTCCTCGCGCTCTGCCTGTTTCATCGGCCGAGCCATCGGACCGAGATCGGCAGTACCTTCAATCAGCGCCGCAGGAGCCATGGCGGAGCCTCGACTCACCATTGCCATTTTCACATTCGGTTGCAGCTTTCCGTAGGCGTCGACCCACACGCGCACCAACCCGCCCATAGAATCAGACCCGACTGAGCTCAAGGTGCCTGACGGCAACTTCGCCGGCTGATACTCAGGCAATACAGCACCAAGCTCTCCCTCCGCTCTAGCGGCAGATGAGAGCAACAGGACCAAGCAAAGTGCTCCGACAGCAACAACGCCTCGAGATTGGCGACAAAGGCTCATAAAGGTCGGAGTTAGCGTCATCATGGGGCACCTATAGAATTGTTCCGCGTCGAGCATAAAGTTGCGGCAATTTACTCGCAAAAATCTACCTAAGCAATTCGCTTTTGTCCATCGAATCAGTTGCATGAGCTGTTGAACGTCCAGGAGGTCGGCGCAATCAAGCCTTTGATTGGACAGCTACATCCTGTAGCTTCTTTTTACCAGTCATCAGACGATGAGCAGGTTAGAGATAAAATTTGTGAAAAATCAGCGCTGTAACAGCGCACGCAGAAACCAACCTTTGTCACCAGATGCGGAGACTAGCACCAAAACCGCGAGACCCACTAGGTTTCGTCCGTATGGGAGGGGGCATCCGCCGACGCTCGCGTCTGATGCGTCTGTATTGGGCAGAGCATCTCGAGCATTCCAAAGACGTGCAGGTTCGGTGGCATCAAGCCATCGATGCCGCTCGCTCGCTCCTTATATTAGGAGCAGGTCGCCTTCTTGATGTCGTGCTTCCGGATGGTCCGGGACAGTGGCGGGTTACTCTGGTCGACGCTGACAGGTCTTGCCTCGCCCAATGGAGCACACTCTCCACCCCTCAACTCGCGGTCACACCGCTGTGCCTCGATCTTACCGGGGTCTTGTTGCGCTGGCAGCAGCAGCTTACCAAGACCTTACCGGAGTCTTGGGAGGATGCTCTGCAGCAAATTCGCCGCATCCCGCAAGCCGGCGGGCGAGCGCTTCCCCCCAGCACGTTCCTTGCTGCCGGTACACACGACGCTGTTCTGTCAGTAAATCTTCTGAGTCAGATTCCGCTAACGTGGCAAGACACTGCAGAGCGGTATCTGCATCGCTACTTCCCGCGCCCGTTCATTGAAGCACATGAAGCAGAGTGGCTGTCCGCTGCGGCAGTCGGGGGTCGGATGCTGGTTGAACAGCATCTGCGTGATCTCCAAGCGTCAAAGACAGCAAACCTCTTGCTAATCACCGACCTGGAATACGCTCACTATCGAGTGCCGTTTCACTATCGCCCCACCGGCTATCGCACCGCACCTTTACAGTGGGACGCGACTGTCGACACCGCTGGTAGCGGAGGCTGGCGCGAAGCCGACGGCACCTCGGAACTCACCTGCGAAGTAATCGAGTCCCTGTGCGGTGTTGGCGCAGATGTCCGAACACTCAGCTCCTATTTCCCGGACTACCAGTTAAGAGAGACGAAAGAATGGCTCTGGCATATTCAACCGCAAGGCATTGAGCGTCGCGATCAAGGCACTCTGCATCGCGTGGCAGCGATGTCCTTTCAGCTTATCGCTGCGCAAGTCGAACCTTTTCCGACTCCGCGACAACACGCATACGATAAAAACTTTTCGAAACGCAGTGTAGGATGAATTCCATCAGCAAGGTCCTGATCGTCGAGGACGAGCATGTCGTGGCGCTCGATCTAAGCGCCACCGTCGCGTCATTCGGCTTCTGTATCTGCGGCACGGCCGCGACGGCGGCAGACGCAATAGCGCTCGCCGAGAGCGAGAGGCCGGCTCTCGTGCTGATGGACATTGTGCTCGCCGGAGAAGTCGACGGCATTCAGGCGGCTACGTATCTTCGCGAGAGCTTGAACATCCCCGTGATCTTCCTTACCGCACACGCGGACCATGCGACGGTAGCGAGAGCGACCAAAGCTGGGCCGTTCGGCTTTCTGGTCAAGCCCGTTACTCCCGATGACCTGAGAACTACCATTGAAGTGGCACTGTATCGCGCGCGACTCGAGCAAGAGCGAACGACGCCAGTCCACCCTTCTCGTTCGACACACACATTGACCGGACGCGAGGAATCGGTCCTGCTGTTTCTCCGACAGCTTCAGGTCTTTGCCAAGCTCGACGATGCCGCTTTGGCCGGCCTCGCTGCTGAAGCTCGCTTGGAAGACGTTCGAGCGGGGGAACTGCTTGTGTTCGAGGGAACTCGTCAGAGCTCGGGCTTTGTTGTGCAGAGCGGACGGATCGCCATGCTGAAAGCGGCCGCCAACGGCAAGGAGTTGATTGTCGAACTGCTCCCACCCGGCGATCCGCTAGGTCTGATCGCAGTGCTCGATGGTGACCCCTATCCGCTGACTGCTCGCGCACAGGTCGACTCGGAGATCGTCTGGCTTTCGCGTGCAGCGGTCCTCGACACGATGAAACACCATCCCGAGGTCATGACCAGCCTGGTCAAGGAGGTTTGCACCCGACTTCGGAGTGCGCATGACACTTCACGAGCACTCGCCTTCGACAGAGTCGAAGCCCGCGTTGCGCAGGTGCTTTGCGCTCTGATCCCGCGGTTTGCTGAAGCGGCCGAAAAAGCTGACTTTCGAATCGAAGTAAGTCGCCAGGAACTCGCCAACCTCACGGCAGCAACGCCTGAAACCATCAGCCGTGTCACCCGAGCGTTGGAACGCGAGGGAGTGTTGCGGATAAGCGGACAAGGAGAGATAGAAATTCCTGATATCGGACGACTCCGCCAAATCGCCGACGACAATTGTGATTTGTCGTGATCGAGATCATTTGAGGCAGCGAAGCGCTCGGCTACACTGTTCGATGTGCGTCTGCTGTCCGGACATTTTCTGCTCACAGCCTTCATTATCGTGTGGTCGTTCGTTCTATGGCCATCGAGGTCGGTCATTGCCGAACCTCATTTGGACGTGAATCCGCTTGTCCCGCTCCGCGAACAGATGAAGCAGCTGTCTCGAGACTGCGCCTACAGCGATGACCTGAAGCAGTGCGAGATCATGAAAGAACGTCTCCGCCAACAAATGATCACCCTTCGCACCATCTGCCGCAGCGATCCTCACGATGAGCGTTGTGGAGCAATCATGAGAGAAAAGCGATCGAAAGGATGGCGTATCGAGCAGTTCTGCTTTGAAAATCCACATTCGAAGAAGTGCGCGCGTCGCAGGGAGCGAGAGAAACGGCGGGCAAAGATCCTGCGGAAGTTCTGTAGTCTTAACCCTGATGAAAAACGCTGCTCTCCTCGAAAGCTTCGTCGCGGCAGCGGCTATGGCACGCTTCATGAGTACTGCGACACTCATCCGACCAAACCAAAATGCGTCGCGCTCGCGGAAAAATACAATCGCGATAAGCCGAAGGCGGAGCCGATTACCAATCGGTTCTAGTTCCAGCAGCGTACTTGGAAAATGCTGGCAGCAATTCGCTCGATGCGCGACGAAGGGCGACAGCCTTCGTTCTTGTTTCGCTCAATTCGACGGTCACAAACCAACGAAAGCATTCACGACAGAGGCAAGGCTTTACCCTTCAGCGTTGTTCTTCTCCAGAAAAATAGTCTGCGTCGGGTAGGCGAATTCAATCCCTCGCTCAGCAAAGGCCTCGAACAGTCGGAGGTTTATCGCCTGTTGAATGTCCATGTAGGGGAGGTAATCAGGCGTCAGCACATAGTACACCGTCTCGAAGTCGAGGGAGAAATTCCCGAACGCCTTAAAGTGAGAACGGTCGAAGCGAGTCCTTTCCTGTGCTTCGACGGCTTCACGGATCAGCGTCGGAATGGCTTTCAATTGGTCCGGACTAGTCTGATACACAACACCGATAGTGAACACGACACGTCGTTCATACATCCGTTTGAAATTTCGGATCCGGCTCGACAGCAAATCCGAGTTGGAGAACACCAGCTGCTCACCGCTAATGCTCCGCACTCTTGTCGTCTTGATACCGATGCGCTCGACCGATCCCATATCCTGATTGGTGATAATGAAGTCGCCGACCTCGAACGGCTTGTCCAGCACGATGGATAGAGAGCTAAGTAGATCACCAAGAACGTTCTGCACGGCGAGCGCAACGGCTACACCGCCGATTCCGAGACCTGCAACGAGAGCAGTAATGTCGATGCCGATATTATCGAGCACCAGGAGTAGCGCTATCGTCCACACCAGAAGTTTTGCGAGAAACTCCAACAGGCTGAGTGCCGACATGTGAGCAGGATCATCGTTCTCACTTCTCAGGTAGAGTGGTAACAGCACGCCGACAGCGACCGATGCCCACAGCGCCGCTTGCACAATTATCGCCAGCGAAATCGCGACACCAATCACGTGCAGCGCTTTCTCATCGAGAGTCAGAACACTTCCACCGGCGGCAAGCGCAAGAATTAACAGAGAAAGCGTCGCGGTTCGTTGGCTCATTCCCGCGGCAAGGGCGAGAAAAACATTGCGTGGATGGCGCTCTGAAGCTTTGCGGAAGCGACGGGAGAGCAGTGCTCGAATAGCCACCATCGTGCCGTATAAAACGAGTACGGTTGCCGCAGCAGCCCCCCAGAGCAGGAGGGAATTACCAAAAACCGCACCATCCATCACGGAATCGACCGAAGAGGTAAGCATGCCGCGAATGTGAGAAATCTGATTGGTTGCCATTTCGCTCTCGAATCAAGACTCTAGCGCCATACGCGCTAGGTAGAGAGCGCGAGGCACGATCCAGTTCGTAATCACCATACCGAACAGTAGGGGCAAAGCAAGCGCATTTCGCCTCATCTGTTCCGTGAAACACACTTCACGCGGCCTCAAGAAGATAGGATGAACGAAGAACACGACCAACCACGAACGAACTTCAAACTGCTCGGAGCAATGCTCGCAGTCGGGATTTTTTGCCTTTGGTTCGTACTCTCACTGGCACTGCGCGACAGCCCAATTTCGCCGAAGTCCACTCCGACGAATCAGCCTGAGCAAGCTACCGCCGATCTCCCCCCCGCCCTACAACTCGAAGCAATTCACGAAGATCTCAAAGCGCTGGAGCTGCCGTCGGTAAGCGAGACGCTGCACCCTGAGCCATCACCCGACATTGCCAATAGCGACAGCGACTCTCGAGCTCCCCGCCTCTAGCAGATTTCTGCTCTTATATCGTCGCATCTATCAGATAACCCCACGCATCCCGCAAGTAGCGGACGGACGAGAGCACAATTTTTTGGTAGGATATAGAGGTCATCGCTGACCAACGCAGCCCGGCGCACCGCGCATCTAGACCCATACCGCTATGGCTTTAGCCGCTAAACCAACTCTGTTCGGACGATTCCTTTGTTCGATACTCACGTACTTCCTTTTTGCAGTTCTGTTTGTCGCGCTACTGTCCTTTGATTCGGCGCCCCGTGGACCTGGCTGGCTGCAGCTCATTTTGTGATAGCCGGTTTTGGGGCGCTAACCATTACCGCACTCTCTTGTCGTGTCGTCTCGGACGTGGTTAAGAGAACAGTTCTTCAATTTCTTCTGATGGCCCATCCAATTGCCTATCTGATAACGGCTGCCGGCGTTTCGGGACTGGCTTACTCTGAGGAGCTGGGCGCAACCAGCTACCTGCTTATCTTTCCTATCCAACTATGGGCAGTAGTATGCGGGACGACAGATCGGATCGGTACTTATCCTCGTTCACTTCTGATCCTGGCCCTGGTAGTGCCGGGGATCACTCTCCTACCGGCATTGGCTTAGGCATGGGAACGGCCAATCTTAGACCTTGCCGGCATGGTTCGTCACCACGGTATAGTAAACGCTGTCGGTCACGTCGGTCTTGGAATGGTCGCGTTTGGATGGGGGCTCCCACCGTCGCAACACTTAGCGCTTATCCATGAAAGACGAAACCATCGAAAACGATCTATCAACGTCTGCTACCTGAACGAGTGGTAGAAGCCCTGCGGTAAGAACTAAATAGGAGTGACTATGGCCGGAAACCGGCAGTGGAGAGTGTGCGTTCTGTCGTTGAGCCTCATCGCCGCCTCTGCTTTTCTAGCATATCGCTTGTCGGGACACTCGGATCCCTATGACCATCTCTTCGTGGAGTTCTCGGGAGACCTTGGTACTTACACCGGCCCCGAGCGCGTCAACGGCCTACCGGGCGAGCTTCTTTGGCGCGCCAACAAGGGGCGAATGGTCACGGACGACGAAGGCAAGTTTGTATTCCCTGAAACGGTCAAACGAGTCTGGATCGATGTCGGCGCGAACATGCTGCAAAAAACTCGCGCCGAGCTATTCACCTCCGAATCTCTAGGGGTGATAGCAGTCGAGCCGCTGCCGGACTGCTGGAACAGTTGGCCGGATGTTGATCGTCTTGTGGCCATCCCGCTAGCTCTCGATGAAAATGAAGGTACGGCAATTTTCCACGTTGCATCCAACAACCTATGGAGCTCCCTCTCCGAGTCGCTTCCCGGCCGCTATGAAAGCGAAAGCCGTACCGTCCGCGAGTTTCCCGTCGAGGTACTGCGTCTGGAGAGAATAATGCAAATGATTCCTGAACACTTGCCGATAGAGCTATTGAAAGTCGATGTTCAAGGAAAAGACCTCGAGGTGCTAAAATCCGCCGGAAACCATCTTCGACGGGTGCAGTTGTTGGATGTTGAGGTAGTTATCGACGCCATCTATGAGGGAGACGGAGGAGACAGCATTGCGCCGAAAGAGCGCTTCGACTCCTATCTCGCGCGATACGGATTCGTTTCGACGAACACTATCGGCTATGCCGTCTTCGGAGAAAAAACTTATCTCGACGTGACCTACCAAAACAAAACTGGCGCAGCGATGGCTCAGTGAGTGCGAATCGATTCCGCTAGAATAACACAAGATGCAGCGAACAGAGCGGCGCTAATCCTGCAACCAAACTGGAGAGGCTTCCGGTGCCCCAGACCGGAGATCCTGAACCGCTATTATTTACTTCAAACTTCAATGCCTCTCACAGTCCGAATCCTTCGACTTCGTCTCTTCGACTCCGTCTCTTCGACTCAGAGCGCTTGAGCAAAAGCCTTGACCGCCCCCTCGGAAACCGGCGGACGCAAACCCAAATCGTCAGTTTGAGCGGTATTTCG
>JAGRAW010000014.1 GCA_020434415.1 Bdellovibrionales bacterium | reverse complement strand
CATGCGCAGTAGCCCCACGAGCGTACCACCCCATATGACAAGGACTGCCAGCTTGACGTTCGCTTTGTTTGCCTCGATGGCGAAGAAGTAAAAGCCGAGGGCAGTGAATATCCCTGCCAACACCGGTAGGCATAGTGCGTGCAGCCACAGGCCTTTTAGTAAGTGACGTGATTTCTTACTCTCCCAGGCTCGAAGGTGTCCCGGGGAGCGTCCGGCGGTAGTAGGTCCTGCTCGGAGTTGCGATCGCCAAGGCGGCTCAGTACTGTCTCCGGCACCGCTCCTGGCGGCAAGAAACGCATCGCGAACCAGCACCGCCAGCGTTCCCAACCATATGCAAAGCGCGACATTTTTCAGGTCTCGATTTCGAAGCTCAAGCTCCATCAGCAGCGCGTAGCTCCAGACGATCGCCACTACCAGGCTCGGGATGCCGACCGAAACCAGCGCGAACCGCAGCAGAATTGCCTTCGTCTGTCGTCGCTCTATTTCCCGTGGACTGATTTGCATGGCTTTTCCAGTGCAGCGACAAGCATTGTGGCCCCGACTCCGATAACGATATGCCACGTCCATCCGACAACGTCGCCCCACAGGCTGCGAAAGGCGATGGCGACTCCCAAGCCGCCGAGCATGGCGGCAACGCAACTACGACTTGTACCTCGTTCGGTAAAAAGTGCGATCAAAAATATCCCGAGTAGCGGCCCATACAGCAGGCTCATGACGCCAAGCGCAAGGGAGAGTAGCTCGGTCTGGCGTCCGGGATCATTATCACCGACAGAAGCGAGCAGCCATTGATGATACCGACCAAGAACCACTGCGACGCCTATGAGCATTCCGCCCCAGGCAACGGAACTGATCTTCGAAAGCAGCATGATTGCGGCTGCATGCAGCGATGCTCCCTCGTCCAGGCGCGTTCTTAGCGGAAGAACAAAATCAGTGATAGTGACCGATGCCAGCGCATTGAGCGCAGAATCAAGGCTCGACATGGCTGCAGCCAGTATCGCAGTGACGAGCAATCCTTTGAGTCCCGTTGGGAGCGTAGTCAAAATAAAGTGCGGGAACACGGACGCCCCTTCAGCGGGCGCCATCCCCGGATGCAGTTGGTAATAGGACCAGAGAACGAGCCCGAGGGAAACGAACAGGAGCGCAACGGGAATCTCCAGCAATCCAACAAGCACCATCGACCGCTTTCCCTCACGACTTGTCCGACAGGCCAGCATGCGTTGGACCATATCCTGATCAGTGCCGTGCGTCGCGACACCCAACGTAAACCCGCCAAGCACCGCTCCCCAGAACGTATAAGGAGTGCGCCAAAAATCCGGGTCGAGCAGGTCGGTTCGAAGATCGAAGAGCCGGAGCTTCCCGCTCGTCTCGAGACTGCCCCAGACGACAGCGACGCCGCCCACTTCCTGAATAAGGAAATGCAAGGTGTACGCTCCTACAGCCAAAAACAGCGTTCCTTGAAGCACGTCCGTCCACACTACCGCTCGCAATCCTCCGAACGAACCGTAGACAAGCGCACAGACACCCGTCGCAAGAGTTACGGTGACGAGATCGATTTCACAGATGGTGCTGATTGCGAAGGCTGCTATGAACAAGCGTGCTCCGCTCGCAAAAAGCCTTCCCGCACAGAACAACAACGCCGCACTCATCTGCACCGCAACACCAAACCGCTTCTCAAGGTAGCCGTACACGGTAACGACCCCGTGCCGATAGTAGGTTTCGATGAAAAAGTATGCGAGAAAGAAGCGGGATGCCACCGCTCCGATGGTAGTTTGCAGATACGCCAGGTCCCCGCGATACGACGTATCCGGACCACCAATTACCGTTGCTGCGCTGGTTTCCGTCGCGATGACCGAAAGAGCGACCGCCCAGACCCCGAGCCGTCTTCCCGCCAGAAAGTAGTCGTTCAAATCGACGACGCCGCGTCCGGCGTAGATCCCGAGACCAATCACAGCCAGCAACGATGCGAGTACGATACTCCAGTCAAGCAAGCTCATTCCGACTGCCTCGTATTGCTGGGAAAGAGTGCATAGGTTACTCTGATGCATGCGCACTCGCCATCATTATTCGGCGCGCGTACGTCCACCAGCAGATTACCAAGAAGGGCCCGCGTCGTTACTCGAAAAGAGGCTTGCGAGGGTTCTCCGAGTGCCCACCGAAGGGCTATTCAGCATTTTACACGGCCGGCAATGATTATCATTTTGAAAAAAGGCTGCTCCGAAGCAGATGCACAACCGATTCTAGAACGCATCGAGTCTTTGGGGCTGAAGCCGTTATACCTTCCCGGGGATGAAAAAATAGTGCTCGGCGCAATTGGCGACGAGCGTATTCTTGCGCAAGCGCGCCTTGAGTCCCTACCCGTCGTTGAACGGATAGTGCCAATCTTGAAGCCACACCGCTTGAGTAACCTGGAGTTCCAGCCTGAGCGGTCACGAATTCAGGTAGGAGAGGTGGTCTTCGGCGGCGAGGAAATTCCGGTGATTGCCGGCCCGTGTGCCGTCGAGTCGGAACGACAGATAGTCGAGACTGCTCAAGCCGTTCGTGCTGCCGGTGCTCGGTTGCTTCGAGCCGGTGCGTATAAACCGCGAACGTCGCCGTATGCATTTCAAGGTCTTGAAGAGGAAGGTTTACGTCTCCTGGCGATTGCTCGTGACGCAAGCGGTCTTCCAATCGTGACGGAGGTGATCAGTGAACACGACGTGGAAAAAGTCGGAGCCGTTGCTGACATGTTCCAAATCGGTGCTCGGAACATGCAGAACTTCCGCCTTCTCAAGGCGGTCGGCGGCACCAAGACCCCGGTGCTGTTGAAGCGCGGACCGGCAGCAAGCATGGGAGAACTATTGCTTGCTGCGGAGTATATTTTGGCGGAGGGAAATCCGAATGTGGTGCTCTGCGAACGTGGAATCAAGAGTTTCTTCGCAGACACGAGAAACACCTTCGACCTTTCGGTGATTCCTCTGCTGAAGCAAGAAACGCATCTGCCGGTCATCGCCGATCCAAGCCACGGCACCGGGGTGCGAAGCATCATTCCGGCAATGAGCCTTGCAGCGATTGCGTGCGGTGCCGACGGCTTGCTGATTGAAGTACATCCGAGTCCGCAGGAAGCCCTCTCCGACGGGTTTCAGCAGCTCACTCCCGAGCAATTCCAGGATCTGATGATCCGCTCACGGTCGGTGGCGCGAGCGGTTGGTCGTACAATTTCAGAGGTTTGAGCAGTCCCTTTGCGCCCCGAAGGGCGGCTCCCGGAAAAGATGTGCACATTCAGGGGGTTAGGCGACACATTCTCCCGAATCACTCCGAGTTCCGATCCACTCTAAATAAGGGGTGAACGCTGCTCCCCAAGTTCGCAGGGTAGTAGGCGTCGATTGCCGCACTTGGCGAAGCCCTCTCTTGAACAACAGCAGTTGGCGGAACTACGTTCGGCCAGGGGACGCATGGGGTCATCTGGACTATTTGATGGGTTGATGCAGTTGCTGAGCGGCAGCGCGGACGCGTCTCGCGATCCCCTTTTGCTTTTCGCCCTCCTTATTTCCGTAGCGGCGCTCTTACTCTCGGCGCAAGCACTTGCTTCTGTTTCACGGCGTGGAGAAGGCGCCGGCGGCCGAAAACTGCAAGAGCGCTTGGACGAACTCTCTCTGCTTGTCGATGATATGTCCGGTCGCCTCAACACCAGCAGGGTGCGGATCGACAAACGGAGTTTGTTCATCGAGGAAAAGCTGAAGTTGCTGGAACAAGTCGAGGCAAAAGTAGCTCAACTCAGCCGAGACGCGCAGGAGCGACTTGATGATGCATCGAGCTATCTCGACGACCGAGTCACTTTTATCGAGCGGGAACTGGAAGAGCTGAAACAGCGACCGGTCAGCGCCGTCGGGCTGGAATGGGAGGAGGTGCAAACTGCCGCAAAATCGTCACCCGCCCAGCAGCAAGGACTTGTCCTTCAATTGGAGGAAAGTGCCACGGTTGCTCCGGACGATGACGCATCCTTCTATTTAGCGCTCGGGAGAGCCAGATCGCAATTTCTGGCAACGCTAAACCAGCTCCTCTCCGAAAAGGCGCACTTCGGCGAAGCCACTTTCTATCGTGCGCTACAGGAGCTACTCCTTAGCCACGGCTTCGGTAATGCACCAAGCTCGAGCATTCCTTGGAAGCTCCAGCAGGTCGTCGGCAACGTGCTCACAGCGACCGATGCGAACTTGCGTTCTCTCCTGGAAAATTCGATTCGCGAGTTACTTCAAGCAGACGGCAGCACCGAGCTTGTTCCGAAGAAGATTGGCGGTCAACCACAAGTGGTAGTGCTGGTCGGTTCACCCGGCGCCGGCACGACAAGCATCTGTGGACGACTCGCTCGCCATCTTCGGCGCAAAGGTGCCAAAGTCTTGCTCACCTCGACAAGCAGCCGAAGATTCGAGGAGCAAAAGTCCGCCGCCGATTGGGCCGGCGCCGAAGTCGATTGGCTCAGCGAACCCGTCTCCGCCAAACCTCGAACCGTCGCGGTAAAGGCGCTCCATCGCGGGCAAGACGAAGGGTACGATATCGTCCTACTAGACACCATCGCTTCTCTCTCCACTGCCGCAGAGCAGCTAGATGAAGTAAGTGATGTCATCTCCGTAGTTTCTCGAGAGCAGCCTGGCGCTCCGCACGAAGTGTTGCTCACCGTTCCCGCCGAGCTCGGCCAGCATGCAATCGAGCAGCGCATGCAACTTGAGAACCGCTTTGTAGTGACGGGGCTCTGCGTCACGAAGCTAGACTTGGCAGCAACTCCCGGAAATTTGGTCGGCATGCGAACTGCCCTCAACGTTCCCATCCGGTATGTCAGTTTCGGACCGACGCCCGGCGCCTTCGAACCATTTTCTCTGACGGAGTATATGTACGCGTTGTTCCACGAGAACCGAGGCGATTACGCGGACGCCTCCGATGATTGGTCCACTGCGCCACTGAGCTAGAGTCGCGTACGACACCCTACGGTAGATTTCCGCGAGTACACTTAGGCTTGTGGCTCTTCTCGCGGAAATTGCCCTTCCGCCTCCAGATTTTCTCGCATGGGCAATGCCCTCGCTTCCGCCGGTACGCCCTCGGTGCGGGTATGGGGGACTGGCCTTAGCCACCTTCATGATGTCATCTGTGACGCTAAAGCGTTCTTCGATGCAGCTCCTGACGCTACGCTGTCAGCGGGTAACCGTGCGTTGGTGAGCGCCTCCAAATAATGTCAGATGGTGCTAAGGCGAAAGGCTTCATCGAGCTGGAGCGCGGATTCTACCCGGCGCTAATCCCGATGCCGTGGGCGGAGCGGGGACCGAGCGCGAAGAAGGGACAACGACGGCCCGGGATGTACCGTTCGACAGGTTCAACGGACATCGGGGTTCAGGGCGTGGCTTGCTACGAGAATTCTTTGGCCTAACCGGCGAACGGAGCGGCGCGCCTTTGATAATGGATTAGGATGGCGGCATTATGTGGCGGCGGCTATTCTCTACAGCATGAGCAGAGTTTCGAAACTGGTGACCTTCTTAAGCGTTCTTGTCGGCCTCATCGGTCAAACTACTCCGCTGGTCATAGCCGAAGACTTCCCAATCCAGGTCGGACGACCCTATGCCTCTATTGGCGGGCTCATACCGTCAATGACGAGCGGTGACCGCGTTTTGGTCGAACTCCACTCTCGCTACTCGTACTGCTGCGCGATAGATACGGGGAGCCTTGCTGACATGCCTCGCTTTACTGGAGTCGTGGCGTTAGCGGGAGAGCAGGCTGTTTCGGCTACACCGAACGGACTTCTCGCTCCGGTGATACCGGTAAGCGAAGACCATCCCGCGCCTGCGCAGACACGCTGGTGCGTGACGCCGCCTTCTTCCGGCAGATACGTGCTGCCAGTTGAGTTCGGCACGACCGGGGAGGGATCTGCAGCAAACGTACGCATTGAGTGCGAAGAAACAACCCTTTATGCAAAGTACAATTTGAACTTCTCCGAATACTCCATCGTAGAGATCGCCAGTACCGTGGCCGAAAATGTGCAGGGAATTTTTGTCGCAGTGTCCCTCCAGAACGGATCGCCGATATACGTTGACATTATGGCGCAGGGTGAACGGAAAGACTTTTTCCTCGATAGCTTCTTTGCTTCTCTTCCGCTCGTCCCTCCATTCCCATTTGGTAACGTCATCATCAATCACGATGGTCCGCCGGGAAGTCTAAATGCCACCATAAGCCGGTATAGAATTGATCCTGCGGATCGCAGCACACTGCAGCCGGTGGGCACTTCTGAGTTCCGGACGAGAAATCAGCTAAGGTAGAGAATGATCCAGGCGCATGCGAACGGATGTGGGCTGCAGCTCAAGCATTGCTGACAGTAGTTTCTCAGCATCCAGTTAGTCAGAACCATCCGCTCCTGACCGGACGAACACCGCAACTCTTCGATTCACCGCCCTGGCTGCTTCGGACGTATTGGGTTGCAACGGCTTCGTATCAGCATAGCCGACCACGGCAATCCGCTCCGGCGGCATTCCTCCCGCAATTAGCTCCCGCGCAACCGCGATGGCTCGAGCCGAGGAGAGCTCCCAGTTAGACTCGAAGTGCTCACTCCGGATGGGGATGTCATCACTGTGCCCCTCGATCTCCACTTCGAACCCCTGATCCCGTAACACCGCCGCAATTGAATACAATGCGTACGTTGTCTCCGGCGAGAGTTCATCGCTTGCCGTAATGAACGTGCTGCCCGCAATCTGCAGGAGCGCACCGTCCCCATCCGGTCGAACGGAGATGTCGGTATCCGGCCATGCGACCTTGTCCGCAACGTTCGTCTCGGGTGCTCCAAACACCTCGCTGAGACTTGCTGCGAGCACTTCGGCAACCCGCGGTTCAGCTTGAACGGGAGGTTGCGGGGGCTGCACGCTCAACACCCGCTGGAACTGCTCGATATCTATCTGCCCCATCGCAACGCGCATCACGAAAAATGTCAGCAACAACGTCAGAAGATCGGAAAAGGTGAGCATCCAGAACGTTGCGGGAAGCTCTACGGCTTGCGACTGGTGAGCGCGGCGACGCTTCACTGTGTTCATTCCCCCCTCCACCGCTTCTGAAGCACCGGCTGAGAAAGCCGAAGCACCACGCGTCGGTTCAACGCTCGTCCCATCTCCGTCGCATTGTCCGCCACGGGATGGAATTCGGCTCGACCGACCGCTGACAGTCGCTCCGGCGGAATTCCGTGGTGAAGAAACAACCGTAGCACCGCAACCGCTCTTGCAGCGGAAAGCTCCCAATTCGATTCGAAACGCTCGGTGGCGATGGGTATCGAATCGGTATGGCCCTCGATCCGAACCTGAAGCTCCTGATTGGCGATTTTCTCCGCCAAGGCGTGGAGCGTTGGTAATAGCTCCTGACGGATGTTCGCATCTGCGCTCTCGAACAGTGCGGCGCCAGGCATAGTAATGAGGTACTGATCGTCTTGCCGGGTGACCTGAAAGGCAGCTTCTTCAGCGAGTTCCACGATTGCTGCCGGCGTCTCGGGCTTCTCCAGCAGTCGCGAGCTCTCGAATTCGCTTCCCAGAGCGTCGACGACACTGGTTTGCCGTGTCCGATCAGGAACCGAGATTGCATCAAGAAAAATAAAGAATGCGAGGAGAATCAAAGAGAAGCTGGTGAACGAGACCGTGAAGGCTTGTGAGCCGCTATCGGCAACCGTTTCGCCGGAAGCTCTCCTGCGAGCAGACATCGCTGCCGTCCTCTATTCGTACTCGGACCGGCGCTTCTCCGGAGGGAGAAAGCTCAACAATCTTCGTTCAATCATTCGCGGATTGATTCCTTGGGCGACACCGACGATGCCTTCAATCGTCAGCTCCTTGAGAAGAAACTCCTCCTCGCTTCGCGTACGCAGCTTCCCCGCAATCGGCAAAAAAATCAGGTTCGCGAACATCGCTCCATAGAACGTGGTCAAAAGAGCCAGCGCCATCGCCGGACCGATCTGCCCGGGATTCTCGAGATCCTGCAACATCGCGACAAGCCCGATCAGCGTTCCGATAAGTCCCATCGCCGGAGCGACGGCGCCCATAGTCTGAAATAGCTGAGCACCACGTCGGTGCCGATCTTCGAGGAAACTGAGTTCAATTTCGAGTACATTCCTGATCTCCTCTTCCTGCTCTTCTTCGGCCAGCAGCTCGAGGCACGTTCTGAAGAACGAGTCTTCCTCATGAGCGATATCTGCGTGTACCGCACTCGGCCCGCCCGCTCTTATTCGTCGCGCCACATCGAGTATCCGACTCGTTCTTTGTGCGACTTGCGCCGGCTCCGGAAAGAGCGCTGTTTTGAGCAGCGGTAGCGTTCTTCGGAAATCGTTCATCGGGAAGTTGATCAGGGTAGCCCCGATGGTGCCGCCCACAACAATAAGTAATGACTTGGCATCGAAAAACGGCTCGACCCCGCTACCGAGGTGGATCGCATAAAACACAAGGCCGAAAGCCGCGACGACTCCGGCAAACGTGGCGAAATCGATTCTTCCCATGGAGCTCGGATGATTGCAGGAGCAACTCCGGCACACCGGAGGATGCTGGTCCGCCTACTCCAGGTCCGGACCTTCCGCAATTTTAAACAAGTTTCATGGCACTATACGAAGGAGGCGGCTTCCGGTCCAGCGCGTTGTGCGCTACACGGATCCGAATAGGAACCGGTTCTGCGTTGAGTTATTGGTGAAAGTGGACGACAATGCCGGTTTCACCAGCGCCGCGAGTGTAATTAGCCGGACCAATTGGAAGCTGCCCATTAAGATGCAGAGATGGCTGCCAACTTCTAGTCGCTATGTCACGAAGAGAATCATTGGTCGGAAACAGCGCTCTCTCTGAAGCTCTCCTGTGGCCCCTGGCTCGCACCTTCGGTCTTATTACCGCCATTCGGAACCATTGCTTCGACCACCGAATCTTTTCGACCTACGAGGCCGCACTCCCCGTCATCTGTATCGGCAATGTCGTAGTCGGCGGAAGCGGCAAAAGTCCCTTCACCTCCTATTTGTGCCAAGAACTGTTTACCCACGGTAGTCGGCCGGTGATCCTCAGTCGAGGCTATGGCGGCACAATTCCCGGTCCGCATCTTGTCTCCCTAAAGGATAGCCCCGGACTGGTCGGAGACGAGGCATTGATGCATGCGCAAGCGCTCAGTGCATTCGAAATACCGGTCGTAATTGCCCGAAGACGGTCCGCGGGCGCTCGGTTTATCGAAGAACACCGCCTCGGCGACGTAATTGTGCTCGACGACGGCTTTCAGCACAGGCGCCTCCATCGAGAGCTGGATGTAGTACTGCTTGATGTATCTTCTGAACAGGCAATTGACCGGTGGCTGCACGGGGACCTTTTGCCGCGCGGTTTCTTGCGGGAATCATACACAGGAGCGCTACGTCGAGCGGACGCAGTGGTATTCGTTCACCGAAGCGACCACTCAGCAAGCGCCTCCTCTCGCCCACCCTCCTTCCTTTTGCCCCGCGCACTACCTGCTTTCCAGTTCAGCTTATCACCTTCACACTTGGTCGACGGGCTGACGGGGGAACGTTTCGATTTGAGCTTCCTTGAAGGTAAACGAGCCGCAGCACTTACCGCGATCGCGACTCCCGAACATTTCTTTGCAATGGTCGAACGGCTCGGTGGCGAAATAACCGCCAAACTCGCATATCGCGATCACCATGCGTTTCGACACGAGGAATGGGAACGGGCTCTGACGGCGGGAGAAGGCTGCGTCCTCAGCACCGAAAAGGACGCGGTCAAACTCCGCCAGTTTACCTCGAAACCGGGGCAACTTTGCATATTGGCACTGAAAGCCCGGTTCGCGGAGGACGCCCAGGCCCGAGAGTTCTTCAACCTTGTGCAATCACGTTTGAAAATTCACACTACCCAGCATGAAGCAGAGTGTTAGCAGTAGCTCGGAAGGTTCCGTGTCAGGTGAACCTTCCGAACCGCCGGCCTCCAATACGCGAAGCGCGATCAACGCCGTGTTTCTGTTTTTTGTCGTCGGAGCCATACTCTTCGCGGCCTACACCGGTAGGATGCAAGCGGTTACCGATGCAAGCTTCGAAGCTGCAAAAAGTGCGGTGACGCTGGCGATCGGGCTGATCGGCATTATGGCACTGTGGCTTGGACTGGTTCGCGTGCTCGAAGCCGGCGGATTCATGTACACCCTCGCCAAAGCCCTCCGGCCGGTAATGGTTCGCCTTTTTCCCGACGTGCCGCCGCTGCACCCGGCGATGGGGGCGATGATCCTCAATATTTCCGCGAATATGCTCGGCTTGGGCAATGCGGCAACACCGTTCGGGATCAAGGCGATGGCAGAGCTTGACCGCCTCAATCCACTCAAGGGAACGGCGACAAACGCGATGTGTCTATTCTTGGCGCTCAATACTTCGAGTGTCGCGCTGTTCCCGCTTGGCGTGATCGGTGTTCGTGCAGCGGCCAATGCGACTGACCCGGCCGGTATCTGGTTGCCGACCCTCTTGTCGACGATCGCTTCAACTGCCGTGGGGATTGTGGTCGCCGTTCTCTTGGCGCGAAGGGACTCGAACTATGCTCAGCTTAGCAAAAAGCAGCCCCTGGAGGAGTCCTCCAGCGAGGGTGCCGTTCTCGAGACGCTACCCACGTCGACGGAGTATTCCCACCTCCTGGTCCCCGTGGGACGCGGCAGCAAGGCTCTCGCTATGTTAGGAGGTCTCGCTTTCGCCGGTGCAATGGGATTGGGTGTTGCCGACCATGGCTTCGCCTTCTTCGATTCCAACTTTGTTTCATTTTGGCTGATGCCGGCACTGATGCTTGCCATTGTATTGTACGGCCTTGGGCGTGGAGTGAAGGTCTACGAAGCGGTCACGGAGGGCGCGAAGCAAGGCTTCGACATCGCGGTAAGAATCATTCCGTTTCTCGTCGCCATTCTCGTCGCCATCGGCATGTTTCGAGCATCGGGTGCAATGGAGCTTCTTACCGGCTGGATTGCTCCTCTTTCTCACCCGATAGGCATGCCGCCTGACACACTACCGATGGCGCTCATCCGCCCACTCTCGGGTAGCGGAGCCTTCGGGATCATGAGCGAGTTGATCCAGCGCGAGCCTGACTCTTACAGTGCCTTCGTCGCAATGACGATGATGGGCAGCACCGAAACGACATTCTATGTGCTGGCAGTCTATTTCGGAGCAGTTGGGGTGACCCGTCTAAGACACGCTTTGGTCGCAGCGCTGTTAGCGGATGTCACGGGAATTGTTTGCGCCTGCCTCACGTCAGCCTTTTTCTGGAGTCCCCCGCTATGAGTCGCGTCGGTCGAGAGGGATTTACGGATTTTAAATCGGCGATACGTCGGGAGTGGCTGGTGACGAACGGCCTCGGAGGCTTTGCCTACGGCACCCTTGGCGGCACGAATACACGAAGATACCACGGACTGCTCATTGCAGCGCTCGACCCCCCGGGAGGAAGAACGTTACTGGTGCCAGGCGTTGGCGAACAAGTCGACTACGGCTCTCAGGTCGTCGACCTCACGACTCACGAGTATCAAGACGGCACTGTCCACCCGCATGGCTATCGCTACATAGATTCGTTCCACCTCGATGCTCACCGTCCCGTCTGGCACTTTACAATCCAAGATGCCCTGCTGGAAAAGACCGTCTGGATGGTGCAGGGCGAGAACACCACGATGCTGCGGTATCGAGTTCTTCGCGCATCACGACGGCTCTACCTCCGATTACGGCCTCTTTGTACTTGGCGCGACTACCATTCCCATCATCACGGCCAGTCTCCGTTTCACGTGGAAACTGAAGAACGGTTGCTGACCATCCGCCCATCGATATGCGACACGCCTTATTACCTCAGCAGCAGTAAGGGCACCCGGCGAGACCGTCTACCTCTGTTGTTCGATGTCCCGTCAATGCACGGACGATGCGAACGATCTGCTTCGCGATGAAGACCGGCGGGTTCGCGCACTCACTGCTCATCTGCCGGTCACGACTCCCGACTGGATTATTGAGCTGACCCGAGCTGCGGACCAGTTTCTGGTAGCTCGCCATGATGGCTTCGGGAACGCCGAAGGTGCTTCGATTATAGCCGGCTACCCTTGGTTTACCGACTGGTCGCGGGATACGATGCTTTCTTTGACCGGCATCACCCTCGGCAGGCCCGAGCTGGCGGCGAAGATCATCACGACCTACGCCACCCACCTCGATCGCGGCATGCTACCCAATCGCTTCCTCGAAGACCCGTCACAGACCGAGTTCAACAGTGTCGATGCTGCACTCCTGTTCATCTATGCCTTGGGCGAACTTCACGCGCGACGACCGTCGCTGCCGCTCATTGAGCGACTCATGCCCTCGTGCCTCGCGATTGTCGAGAACTACCTTCACGGAACTCGCCACGGTATCCGCTCCGATCCCGACGACGGCCTTATCTCAGCGGGAGAGCCCGGTGTACAACTGACCTGGATGGATGCCAAAGTGGGGGATTGGGTAGTGACCCCTCGTTGCGGCAAACCGGTAGAGATCAACGCGCTGTGGTATAACGCGCTCAGATGCGTCGCAGACTTCTGCCGCGAGCTCGGCCGCTCGACCGAAGCGGCTAGGCTCCATAGCCTTGCGGAATCTGTCCGACTCGGCTTTCGACGCTACTGGAACGCCGGCCTGGGTTGCCTCTACGATGTTCTCGACGGTCCTGAATCCCCGCTCGACGACGCGATCCGGCCCAACCAGATCCTCGCCATCGGCCTCCCCTACAGCCCGCTCGAGGCGCAGCAGGCAAAGAGCATATTGGAAGTCTGCGCCCAGGAGTTGTTTACGCCGGTGGGCCTGCGTTCGCTGTCACCGCGCGATGCGGCATATCGCGCAAACTACGGAGGAGGTCCTTGGGAGCGGGACGGAGCCTACCATCAGGGCACGGTATGGACGTGGCCGCTCGGATTCTTCATTCGAGCGCACCTCAAACTGTATGGAGATCCTATCGCTGCGCGCTCCTACCTCGACGGCATCAGGAGCCAAATGGACCAAGGAATCGTGGGCAGCGTGGGTGAGATTTTCGATGCGGAGCCTCCGCATGCGCCCCGCGGATGCTACTCCCAAGCGTGGAGCGTCGCCGAAGTGCTCCACGCTTGGGATGCCTGCCAAGGGCATACCGGCAGCAGCCGTTAAGCCCTCGACACTCAAGGACGTCCCCTACGCTCGCTTCAGTAAGTCCCGAATCTCGCTCAACAGCACTTCTTCGTTCGACGGTGTCGGCGGAGCCGGCGCTTCGGCAACTTCTTCTTTGCGGCGTAACGTGTTCATCACTTTCACTGCTGCAAAGATTGCAAAGGCGACAATTAGAAAGTCAACTATCGTCTGCAGAAACGCTCCATACTTCAACAGCACTGCTTCCTTGCCTTCCACAGCCTCAATCAGCGTCACCGACAAGCTTGTAAAGTCGACCCCGCCGATCAGCACTCCCAGCGGCGGCATGATGACATCATTTACCAACGAAGAAACAATCTTACCGAACGCGGCGCCGATGATGATACCGATTGCCATATCAAAGGCATTCCCTTTCATCGCGAACTCTTTAAATTCCTTCACTAGCGACATGACCTTTCTCCCAATAACGTTATTCCGGGCATGAAGATAACCTATTTTCCTCGCTTTTACAGCGTCTCGAAGCAACAAAAAGCAGCTCAGCCGCCCAAGGAAATCGGCCGATACTAATATTGCCGAGTCGGCATCGCGCGGTTAGTGTCCTGAAGCGCCAGGTCCGGTAGTAAAGCTGCAATCCCGGAAGGCTGTAGCGTTAGGAATCGCAGATTTACTGGGTGCCGCGAGAGTCGACCGACAAAACGAAGAGGGCGTCTAAGCCACCAAGTCTCTATACCCGACCCGATGCATACGACCGCCGAACACCGCCGCCTGGAGCAATATCGAGAGCGCCGCTCCAATTGGAAGCACTGGGGGCCGTATTTGAGCGACCGTAGCTGGGGAACGGTGCGCGAGGACTACAGCGCTGACGGCAACGCGTGGTCCTTCTTCCCGCACGAACACGCGCGCAGTCGAGTATTTCGCTGGGGAGAAGATGGCATCGGCGGAATCTGTGATCGAAACCAGTATCTGTGCTTCGCCCCGGTCTTCTGGAATGGCAACGATCCGATTCTGAAGGAGCGACTCTTCGGGCTCACCCCCCTGGAAGGCAACCACGGCGAGGACGTCAAGGAGCTGTACTTCTACCTCGATTCGACGCCGACTCATAGCTTCATGCGGATGCTCTACAAGTATCCCATCGCTGCCTTTCCCTACACCGAGCTTGTTGAACGCAATCGCTCACGCCCCAACACGGAACCGGAGTTCGAGCTGCACGACACCGGCATTTTTAATCAGGGCGAGTATTTCGATTGCTTCGTCGAATATGCAAAGGCCGACACTGACGACATCCTAATCCAACTTCGAATACGAAATTGCTCCTCGCGACCAGCGCCGCTCCATGTGCTACCTACCGTCTGGTTCCGTAACACCTGGAGCTGGGGCTATCCGCATGGTCCGATGAAAGACGTAGCAGAGCACCCCCAGCTTTCGCTTGCTCGCTCCGGTCACGCAGACGCCGTCGCGATTCGGCATTCGGCTTTGGGGCCGTATAGCTTTCATGCGTTGGATCAGGCGCCGCTGCTTTTTACCAACAACGAAACGAATGCAGAGCGCCTATATGGATTGCCGAACAAGAATCCGTACGTGAAGGACGCCTTCGAGCGCTATCTAATCGGTAAGGAGCTGGGCGCCATAAATCCGGCCAAGAACGGCACAAAGGCGTGTTTTCACTTTCATCTGAATCTGCAGGCTGGGGAGGAAAAGCTGCTGCGCTTTCGGTTGCAGAAAGGAGAAGCGCCGAAGCCATTTGAAACCTTTGACCAGGTTTTTTCCGACCGCCTTCGCGAAGCGGATGAATTTTATCAGGCAGTGCAAGCTGATTCTCTGTCGGAAGACGAGAAGCGAATCCAGCGTCAGGCGTTTGCCGGCATGATGTGGAGCAAGCAGCTCTACTACTACGACATGGAGCAGTGGCTCGAAGGGGATCCTGCGCTTCCTCCACCACCGGAGCAGCGCAAGACTCGACGCAATAGCGACTGGATTCACCTGACAAACTTTGATGTCATCTCGATGCCGGACAAGTGGGAGTTTCCCTGGTATGCCGCCTGGGATCTGGCATTTCACTGCATTCCGATTTCGATGATTGACCCCGATTTCGCGAAGCGTCAGCTTGAGCTAATGACACGCGAATGGTACATGCACCCGAACGGGCAAATGCCCGCCTACGAGTGGGCATTTGATGATGTGAATCCCCCGGTACATGCAATGGCCGCCTGGCGGGTCTACAAGATCGAAGCCAAGAGCAGCGGCTCAGGGGACATGGCCTTCCTGGAGAGCCTGTTCCACAAGATGCTGCTTAACTTCACCTGGTGGGTGAACCGCAAGGACGCCGAAGGACACAACATCTTTCAAGGCGGTTTCTTGGGGCTCGACAATATCGGCATCTTCGACCGAAGCGCACCGCTACCGACCGGCGGTCACATCGACCAAGCCGACGGCACAAGTTGGATGGCCGCCTATTGCCTGACGATGATGAAGATCGCGCTAGAGTTGGCGGAGAAGAATCCGGTCTACCAAGACTCGGCGTCGAAATTCCTTGAGCACTTCCTCAGGGTCGCCAACGCGATGACCAGTCACTCCACGCGAGGCACCAGCCTCTGGGATGAGGAAGACGGCTTCTTCTACGACATGTTGCACTTACCGAACGGCACGCGGGTGCCGCTGAAGGTGCGTTCGCTGGTCGGATTGATTCCACTTTTTGCGGTGGACACGATCGAGCCGGATCTGCTGGAGAAGATGCCCGACTTCCATCGCCGACTAATGTGGTTCGTCACCAATCGTCCGCACTTGAGCGGCAACATGGCGCGGCTGGATCTTCCCGGCCTTGGCCGGCGCCGCCTGACCGCTTTACTGACTCGGGAGCGCCTGGTCCGCGTGCTTCGCTACATGTTCGACGAAAACGAATTTTTATCCGAGTACGGAATTCGTTCGTTGTCCAAAGTACATGAACACCGGCCTTTCGAGCTGAAACTGGACGGCACCACCTACTCGATTGGCTATCAACCGGCAGAATCGACGGTATCACTGTTCGGCGGCAACTCGAACTGGCGAGGACCCGTATGGTTCCCGATCAACTTCATTCTGATCGAGGCACTGCAAAAGTTTCACCATTACTACGGCGACTCGCTGAAGGTGGAATACCCGACGCACTCGGGCAACATGGTGACCCTGGATGTTGCAGCCCACGACATCGCTATCCGTCTCTGCAGAATATTTACGGAAAACGCCGCAGGCGTTCGACCGTTCAGCGGTTCCAACCAACTGTTCGAGAGGGATTCCAATTTCAAGAACCTTCTCCTCTTCAACGAATATTTTCATGGCGACAGCGGCGCCGGACTCGGAGCCAGTCACCAAACCGGGTGGACGGGTCTGGTAGCGAAGCTGCTGCAACAGTGCGGCACGGGACACGAAATTTTGTAGCGCAAAATAGATCGGCAGGGGGTGTGCCGAAAAACTGCGCTTCTCGACGGGACCGCAGACGGAAAGGCGGTCGGCAGCACCAGCAAAAAACCGCACACAACTATCGGAAATAGCGATAAAAAATATCACTCCTGCTGAAGCAGTTGGATACTCACGTCCGACTAGATTACGTCAGCAACATCCTTCGACACTCCGATCCCGTGAGGGTCATAATGGCTGGCTATTCACGGGAAGGGAGGTCAGGCTGCGTTTTTCTCTGTTTCTACCTTTTTCGGTTGCGACTTGGGTTAAGGGGGTTTTCTTAAGCGCATACGATTTCCGGTAGGCGGCGCTCTTGGGTGCTACTGTAGAGAGCATCAAAGTGCGTCGCTTACCAATCTTGTTGCTCTCGATTTTCGGACTTTCTGGCCTTCCTTCTTCAAAATGTGCCCTGATGCACAGGCCCCGCTGCAAAAGCTCTGGCGGCAAGTTCTTCAGAACCCTGCGATAGTTTGGCAATTTGCTGCGCACTCGGTTCCGACTTTCCTCACCCACCTTGCGGTCCCCTAGCGGATTTCCAGGTTTACAACCTCGAGCCGCCTAACGGATAGTTCTCCACAAAACACTTACTCGTATTTCGCGCACCACCTCGCTTCAATGAATAGAGCCCTCGCAGCCGGATATTTCGCGTCGATCTTTCTCGGCTCCTTTCTTCTTTTTCAGGTGCAGCCGATTGTGGGAAAGGCGCTTCTTCCTTGGTTCGGTGGAAGCCCGGCCGTCTGGACGAGCTGCATGCTCTTTTTTCAGGTGGTCCTTCTCGCGGGCTACAGCTATGCGCATCTGGTGTGGAGGTTCCTCTCACCGAGGGCGATCGTAGTGCTCCATAGCATCGCCTTGCTTGTTGCCGTCACGACCCTTCCAGTGCTTCCCGGTGAGGAACTGAGACCGCTGGGGAGCGAAGCGCCTCTGCGGGTGATTCTCCTGATTCTCACCCAATCACTGTTTTTGCCGTACCTATTGCTGGCGGCTTCGAGTCCCTTTCTCCAGTACTGGTATACGTTGGTGCTCCCCTACTCGCCCTATCGCCTCTTTGCACTTTCGAATGCCGCGAGTTTTCTCGCATTGCTCAGCTATCCGTTCCTGATCGAGCCCTACACCTCGCTACCGTTCCAGGACACCCTTTGGAGCGGTCTGTTTGTGCTGTACACTCTCCTGAGCCTTGGAACGCTGCTCGCCTCGCGCCTGCGCCTTTCACGCACCGCAGGAGTGCAGCCCGGTGACTTGGGCGCTAAATTCGCCGGTCTGCGAAACACCATTCGCTGGATTACGCCTTCCGCCTGCGGGGTGGTTCTCATGCTGGGAGCGACCAACGAACTCTGCCAGGATATCGCCGTCGTTCCCTTCCTTTGGATTGCGCCGCTCGCCCTATACCTGCTTACGTTTGTAATCTGCTTCGAGTATCCACAGTGGTATCGCCGAAAGGCGTTTCTATACGCGTATCTGCTCACGGCACTGCTTCTCCCCGTTGTCTGGGATCCACGGTTTCAAGGCCCGCTAGTGCTGACCGTCCTTGCTTTTCTGCTGACCGTCTTTCTTGGCTGCATGCTCTGTCACGGCGAGCTCGCACGGCAGCGGCCGACGAAAGAGTATCTGACCAGCTACTACCTAAGCCTTTCTCTCGGCGGAGCGATCGGCGGCATCTTCGTTGGGGTCGTAGCGCCTAAACTTTTTCACGACTTTTACGAGTTTCCGCTCGCCCTCGCCTACTGTCCGCTGCTTGTCCTCATCCAGCTCTTCGCCAACGATCCTAAGCACGGCCACATTCTCAAGGCCGGAAGTTGGCGAGTGCTTACTCTTGAGCTCACCCTTGCGGGATTGTCGCTCGTCGCTGCGAGTCTGTTGAGCGAGTCTCAACAGACCAAGCGGATCCACCGCGATTTTTTCGGCGTGCTCCGGGTGAACGAAGCTGAAGATCAGGAGGGCCGGCGGGTTCGAACGCTGGTGTATGGAGATACCGTTCACGGCGCTCAGTATGTAAGTCCGGAACTAGAGTCGACGCCTCTCATGTATTTCGGAGAGGGGAGTGCTGCCGGGAAGGTACTTTCACGATTCCGAGTCGGAGCTCCGCGACATATCGGCATTGTTGGGCTGGGTGTCGGGAGCATGTTGGCCTACACCAAAAAGAGCGACTCCGTTGTCATTTACGAACTTAATCCTACCGTCGTCGCCTTCGCCGAAACATACTTCACGTTCCTCAAGAACGCCGAAGCAGCTATCGAAATGCGCATCGGCGACGGTCGTCTTTCGCTTCACTATGAGGAGAGCCGCCGCTTTGACTTACTTCTTCTCGATGCGTTCAGTGGAGATAGCATTCCGGCTCATTTGCTGACAAAGGAAGCCCTTGAACTGTATTTGAGGCACCTCAAGCCGGACGGGGTGCTCGTCTTTCAGATCAGTAATCGATATCTCGATCTTGCCCCGGTCCTACGAGGAGCGAGCGAAGCGCTTGGTCTGAGCTGGACAGAGGAAGTGGGCGCAGGACAAGGCCCGCATCTTGCCCCAAGTTACTACATGGTGCTCAGCCCGTCTCGCCAAAGCCTTGAGGCAATCTTCGGTCAGGTGCACCACCAGGCAACGGACACTCTGCTTTGGACGGATGCTTATTCCAGTCTCTATTCGGTCATTCGCGGCTAGCTCACCCCGCGTGCGGGATTTACTCCACCGGTGTCGGGAAAACGTAGTCGAACCCGCCTGACGCAGAAGGTCGCAGTCTGAGCACCTCCGCGAGCACAGATCCGCCGCTGATTCTTACTAGGCCGTAGCTATCAGCTTCGGTGCCAAAGACCAGCGCTTCATGCAAACCGAAATCGGCGGCCCCGTGCGCAGGCAGCGTGAAGGACACTTCCCGGACACCTGCGGAAGTATTGACCAGAATATTGCCACCGATGGCGGCAGTTGTCGGGTTCACCAACTTTAGATAGTTGAACATTCCGAGGAAGAGGTTATACGATCCTGCCGGCGTGCCCGATCCGGGCAAGGCTCGATCCTGGGTTCCGTACATCGCCGCAATGCCCCCTTCGGCAGTGAAGAAGTAAAACATACTTTGCGCGATCAGTGCTCCTGCCGGTTCGGATGTAAGCTCGGCGTGGCCGATAGCTCCATCTGCAAGCAGCGAATTGATGTTCACATGCACCTGCGCATGCGCCGGAAGACTTACTGAAGTCTCGCCGAGGACATTTCCGACCTGATCGAAGAACCTCGCATTCGCCTGAACTACGGAAGAAGTGGCATTTGCAAGCTCGACCCAGTTCTGAGCTGAACCACCAACCGAGATCGGAACGAAATGCCGCTGTTCTGTATCCAGAGTCCGACCAAGGAGAGGAAAGGCAAAAGCGTAACTCGCGGTCGGGCCGACCGACGCTCGCTCGCCATAGCGCACCAGAAAGGCAGAGTACGGAGCGGTAGCACTCGCCGGAACAATCTCCAGCAAACCGATGCGAGAAGGGCCGGGCGAAACATGACCGGCTTCGATATCCGTCCTCCCAAACGGCCCCACACTGACCGAGTCTGTTCGAAGTAACTCTCCAGCATCTGAGTAGCGGTTCACCTGAAAAGTGCGGTTCGCGGTTCCGTCATAATTCACGATACTCAAGAAGTTCGCGACTACGCTTGCTGCATCGCCGAGCGCGCGACTCGGTTGGAATGTGTTGAACGGCACATAGGAGTTGCCCAGCGACCCGCTGCTTCCAGGTATCGCATAGGCGAAATCGTATTCCGAAGTATCTCCGCTCTGCCGGTAGAACGACATTCGGGTCTGAAGCGTTCCATTCAACACATCAAGCGTAACGACTCCGTAGGAATCTGTCGCAAACCCATCCAACAAGTTGACGAGAAGATCGAACTGTCCTCCAGCCGCGATGGCGACGCTCTGCTGACCTGCCGCGTTGCCATTGATGTCGAAAAGTGTCGCGACAACATTGACCGCGGTGGTGCCGGAGTTCACCATTTCCAAGACATTCTGCATTTGTAAGAAACTGTTCCACGGTAAGTACACGTCGGCAGGAGTCCGAGAGCGAATCGTTCCTGCATACGCTCCCACCGGAGAGAAGTTCAGACGCTGAGCACCGGAGAAGTCGCGGGTTACGGCATTCTCAAGAATACCTTCGGGTGCAAGCGGTGTTGCTTCCCGGTCGCCTCCCGGGAATGATGGGATGGAGAAGGTCGCTTGGTCGAAGACCGTTCCCCCGTCAACCGGTCTAAAATCCCCCGAGGAGGGACTAGTGAGCTGGGGCTCTTCGACGTTGAACTGATTGTCAGCCAGAAGTTGGGCAAGAGTGCACGTTGGATTCGAATCGTCACAGCCTTCGCCGTTGCCTTCCACCCCCACAGGAGTGCCGCTGTTTCCGTTGAAGACGAGATTACCCCGAATTCGCAGGTTGGTATCCGTGAAAACCGGACTCGGGCCGAAGGTTCCAGAGGGTATCGTTCTCGACGCCTGTATCGAGAAGTGCTGCGGCGCGGGCGTTACAGACGACGGATTGTAGAAGATGTTGTTGTAGATAAAGACATTCCGATTCCCGACCGGCAATTCGGGCCCGACCGTTCTCGTGCCCCAGCCGCCCAAATCGACGTAGCCACTGCATGCGGTGGGATTCCCGTCGCAAGTACGTAATCCGTAGACGACTTCAAGCATGTGAGAGCGGGAACCAACTCGATACGCCGTGTTGTGTGCGATCAGGATGTTGTAGCCGCCGTTTACACCGAAGGCGGCTCCCTCGGTGTCGCGCACAATGTTGTTTACGAACTTGATGTCGTAGGCTTCATAGTGCAGCCAGGGCGAACTCATAAATTCGAAGCCGGTTCCCTGACCTGCGGTAAAGCCGCCGGTTCCGCACGTGTGAATCAGATTTTGTTCGAGGGCGATGTATGCCGAGCCGCCCTTGACATAGACGCACCAGTCCTGAGCATCGTAGATGGTGTTTCGAAGCAGGTGGCCGTACTGAACAGCAACGTAATCGACGGCATTATCGCCTGCGCCATGAATCGTGCAGTCCTCGACATAAATATACTGACTCTGGTTGACCTTGATCGTTTCCTGCGCCTCCCGAGCTCCCCCGCTGAGTTCCATACCGCGGAGGAGCACATGGTCGCAGAGCTCGCAATGAAAAGCGTCACCCGCAGGATTGGGTGTGATATCGAAGTCGATGAGGTAGAAGTAGCTCAGTCGTAGCGCATTGATGTCGCCAAGAAAATTTGCGGTACCTCGCCCATCGGCTGCTTGGAAGATGATTGGAAACTGAGCCGTACCGAAGCGCTCCTCCCAAAAATTAGGAAGAGCAGACTCGGGATAGTCTCCCGCGACCAGGTTGACTCGGTATCCAGTGCCGGTAAGCGGAGTTCCTTGTGGAATCTTCTGCCAAGCAGCCGTTACCGTTCGCAATGCGCTTCCTCTCGTCGCCCCCGAGTTGGAATCATTGCCCGCTACCGGGTCAACCCAGAGGTCACTAAGCGTCGGACTCCCGATATCGTATTCCCGTAGCGCTAAATCCTGGGCTGCTGCTTGAGGAAGGAACAAGAAAAACAAGATCAGGCTTAGAGATGCTCTGAAGGAAGTCTTCCCCGACGAACGCATTTGAGTGCACCGAAAACGAGGTCGCTGATAAACGATACCCACTGGGCAGGCGACGACTCGAAGTGGTCGATTGTCGGGCGTGAATTGGCGGCCTTCGCCCCGGCTGATGCGACCCTACCCATGTAGAGAGAACATCGGACTACGTCTGTTCCGACATAAGTAGATGCACGGACGGGATCTCCGGGCTCGATCTTCCCTAATCTCCAAGCCGTTTCACGATTTAGCACGGTGGAGCGGACGGACGTGTTCTAAAGCACGGCGGGCAGGTGCGCAAAAGCTCCGTCAGAAGCTTTGTAGAAAGTTTAGCAATTCCAGGGTCTTTTTGGGGAGGAAGTTAGATACGGTTGGTATATACTGAGCCCAGTAAGAATTTCGGGTTTATGCGCAGTGCTTTTGGCGTTTAGCTAAGGTGCTCGAAATCACTCCGGAGAATATGTCGGTGGTTGTCGAGGGCCTGCGAAAGTACGGTGGCAGAGAAGGGTTCTTGCTCACAGAGGAACTGTGCCGATAAGCGATAATTCAAAACACCCCTTGAGCAGCAAACCTTGTCGAGTCGAGCTCGTCACGGGCGAAGGGAAACGTTTGCGCGATGAGGTAAGCGTTGTTACCTGGCCCAAGACGCAGCGTGTACGTCGATCGCTGCGTGTACTGGCACTCTGCTGGCTCGCAGCGGTTCTCAGCCTTCCAATCCCGGGGCTACATTTTGTACTTGTGCCGGGTTTTCTGCTCGCGGGTCCCATCGCTGCGGCCTGGACTTACACTAGGCAAACAAGCATCGAGGGAGAGCTGACGTGTCCAGAGTGTTCGAATAGCCTTACGGTTAAAACTTCTTCGACTACCTGGCCGCTTCTGGAAGCCTGCCCTCACTGTCGAACCTCTGTTCGGATTGAGGCGGAAGAATAAAAAAAAAGCGGATTCATCTGAATCCGCTTCGAGTTCCGTTGGTAAGGGAGCTGGCACCAAAGCCGGAAACCGGCGGTTGAGCAAAGGAGCAGGATGGTTGAGGAGAGCACTGTTGCCGCCGGCCCCCCGCTTCGGTGCAGCCTACTTCGCTGTGGTATCTAAGTTGGGACAAAGCAACTGGCATGCCAGTTGGCACGTCTTGTAGTTCCAACCACTTACGACGCAGCGAACGGTGACACTTTTTGTCAGCGACCTATTCCTGCCAGTCCCGACGGTCACTTCTTGAAACAGCGCAGTGTGCTTCGGATCGAATTGGAAAAAACCAACGAACTGCCCCACTAGTGGGCAAGGTATGTCTCCCCCTCGATGAGCCCCTGGGGGTGAGGCGAAGTATTCTTGAACGTAACGGGAACACTGTCGCAGTCGAAGCAGGTCAAAACCTCGAAATGAAGATGCGGGCCGGTGCTATCACCCGTGTCTCCGCTTAGGCCGATAACCTGACCCGCCGTAACGAGTTGCCCGACACTTACCAGCGCGCCGTTCTGTGTCAGATGATAGTAGCCCCCGACCGTTCCGTCTTCGTGCTGTATCACCACCGCATTGATGTCGTCCGGTTCACGATTTCCGTCGACGAAGCGTTCTTCGACAAAAATTACTATCCCTGCCCGAGCAGCCGTCACTGCGGTTCCGATGTCCATATCGAAGTCATACGCGTACGCTTGGTCTTCAGAATGCGAATCCCGGGTACAGTTTCCTTGCCCCACTGTGTACTGCTCCCCTACCTGCCAAGGGAGCATATACGGAGAGCTGCCCTGCTCCGGGTACTCTTTACCGTCGCCGGAGCAGACCGCCAGCGCCGGGCTAAGAGAGGTGGTGAATTCGACTGTTCCTCGCTGATTTCCCCGCACTACTTCGGCAACAGCTCCCGCACCTTCCAGTTCCAGTTCGACCACCCCGTAGGCCTCTTGGTCCTCATGTTCGCAGAGGTCGAGTTCCACCGTGCCTCGTGCCGGAATACGTAGGCGCTGTCGCTCGAGAATGCGAGTCCCGTCGAATCGCGTCATGCTGACCCGAGCGGATTGCTGGGTTACGCCGGTGGAGGTTACCCGAATGCGGCACTGTTGCCCGAGAAAGCTATTGTAAGTGCCCCGCAGACTGCTTTGGGGCGAAGCTGTCAACGGAGTGGTGCCCGCGTACGTAAGGCCGCCGCGATCGGTTCTACCGTAACTCATCATATAAGCCGCAAGAGCATCCGCCGAGCCCCTGGGGGTAACGACGATGCTTCCCAGAACATTAGGCGCGTAGTCATTCAGAACTAAGCCCCCGGTGCCTCTCGCCGAAATCACGATATCAAGCGGTTGCGTCGACACCTCCTGGCCGGATGCATCATAGAGCTTCACAGAGACCGATGCCGGCTCGTCTCCAGCATTCGCGACTTCCAATGCAACTGTTTGGTTGCGAGTATCGAAAGCCGCGACTCCACCTGCGCGAAGCAACTCCTGCGCTCCCAGTGAGACGGCACCGCACAAATCGGTCATGCCTGCCGGACCATAGTAGTAGCGGTTCTGTTTCAGACGAAATCCGCTGCCGGAAGCAGATGTCCAGCGAACAAGCCCGGTTCGAAACTTCCCCACCTCGTGCAAGGGTAGATCCTTGCGCTCTCCAGGTTGAAACGTAAGAGTGCGTGCTTCTAGCTGATTACCGCTCGCATCAAAGACGGCAAGGCTGCCATCAGCGCTTTCCTCCGACTCGTTTACTACCTGCAACCAGTTTGCAACCAGGTTTTGCCGATCCTCCGGAAGGAGGCTCGGCTGATATGTGTTGTAGATCAGATATTGCTCGCCGGTCCGCGCCGGTTGAAAGGCACTGGTAAACGCAAGAGCGTAGCCGTCTTCCGTTAGCTGATAGCTGACGAGCTGACCGGCGAATGGCGTCGTCGCTTCCGTAGCGACACAAACCAAACCGTACGAGTTCGCCTCGAAACCGGTTAGGTCGTTCACGATGAGATCCTGCTGAATGTCCGGTAGAAGTCGCACGACAACAGAGCCTCGAGCGCTTGAAGTGATGTCATACAGGGTGACCTGCACCTCAAGCGGTCCAAGGCCGACATTCTTCAGTTCAAGAACTTGCGCCAAGAACCCAAGAAAACCGTTCCACTCGACACAATGCTCGCGCGCCGTTGTTTCCTGGGCGCCGGCATTTGAAACGGTGAATGGGATCAGCAGGAGCGATACCAGGAGAAGTAGCTTACTCATTCCAGAGCTATCGGCCCCCCACGACGGGGACCGACGTACCCTGACGCACCATGGGCCGGTGTGAAAGGTTCGGCCTGGAGGGATTGTGCGCTATTCGCCTACAGATGCGACAGGATCGAATCTGTCATTTCTACCGTGCCGATGACGGGATCGCCTGGAGCAGCGATATCGCCCGTCCGCGCTCCGCCCAGAAGCGCCTTCCCAACGGCCTGCTCAATGCGCTCCGCCTCCTCTATCAACGAAAAGGAGAACCGGAGCATCATGGCTACCGACAGAATCTGCGCGATAGGGTTCGCCACACCTTTCCCGGCGATATCCTGCGCGGATCCCCCGGGCGGCTCGTAGAGACCGAAACCATCCGCGTTCAAACTCGCGGAGGCAAGCAAGCCCAGCGAACCAGGCAGCACGGCCCCGGCGTCAGAAAGGATATCACCGAACATGTTCGTGGTCAGGATGACATCGAACTGGGAAGGATTGCGAATAATCTGCATGGCGCAGTTGTCGACAAGCATGTCTTCCAGGACAACATCAGGATACTCCTTCGCTACCTCGCGGACGACTTCGCGCCACAGCTTCGAAGTATGAAGAACATTCGCCTTGTCGACGGATGTCACCTTGTTGCGCCGTTTGCGTGCCGCTTGGAAGGCCGTATGCGCGACGCTACGCACTTGCTCTTCGCTGTACTCGGCAAGATCGGTCGCGACCCGCATACCATCTCGCTCGAAGCGTTTTTTCTCCCCAAAATAGAGGTCCCCGTTCAGCTCCCGAATGAACAGAATATCGACGCCGCGATTGACTACTTCTTCTCTGAGCGGACAAATGTGCATCAATTCGGGAAAGACCTTCACCGGACGGAAGTTCGCATTGAAGCGAAACGTCTTTCTAATGCCGAGCAGAGCGTTGACTTCGCAATCTTTCCACTTCTCCAGGTGCAGCTCCGCAACCGGCCCGCCGACGGAACCAAAGAGTATCGCGTCGCTCCGCTCGCAGATCTCTCGCGTTTCCTCCGGAAAATGCTTCCCGTGCACCTCGAAGGCAGCGCCTCCAATGAGAGCTTCAACGGTACGAAACGTTTGGCCATTGCGCTCCGTCACGTGCTTGAGCACGCGAAGTGCTTGCGCCATTACCTCGGGACCGATGCCGTCGCCGGCCAGCACTGCAATAGTTTTTTCCATCAGCCGATACTCGGTGTCGTGGTCGAAAAAAAGCGCTTCGCATCCTGCCGTGCACGGAAGGCGTCGATCTCGGCCTTGTGCGACATGATGTAATCGATGTCGTCCAGGCCGTTCAACATGCAGTGCTTGCGAAAAGGGTCATACTCGAAGATGTGCTCTTCGCCATTAGGAAGCACGACGCGCTGGGTGGCCAAATCAATTTCGATTCGATAGTCGCCCGACTCGCCATCTCGCAGAATAGCATCGACGACTGCCTCAGGAAGCGTCACCAGCATCAGCCCGTTCTTCGAGCTGTTACTGTAAAAGATGTCGGCGAAGGATTTCGCGATCACCGCTTTGAATCCACCGCCCAGGACGGCCCACACGGCGTGCTCTCGACTCGAACCGCAACCGAAGTTGACGCCGGCCACCAAAATTTCGGCAGCCTGGA
>JAGRAW010000149.1 GCA_020434415.1 Bdellovibrionales bacterium | reverse complement strand
TGCTATGTCACCATCTGAGCGACCTTAAACACAACCAGCCCTGCTTCAAAACTCCGCACCTTTCATCGGTGCAGTGCAGGCTTAGTTACGTCAGTCGAGCAAAGCCCTTGACTCGATAGCAGCCCTCATCCTGCACGTCTAAAATGTGCAGTGTGGCTTTCGTGCTCAAGTCGCTGTGGCTCATCTGAAGACGCTCTGGCAATTACTTCGTGGCTCTACCGGATAATTGTAAGTTTCAAATCCTGAATTCTGCTTTCTCACCTTACCACTTACCGGAGGTCGCTTCGGAGAAACTCGTCGAAGGAATGTCCTTCGGTTGGTTATCAGTCTTTCTCGGCGCGAGCACGCAATCATGCGAATGGTTGCTGCTGTGTTTCCGAACCCCAGCTGGAAAAGCTGTGGAAGACGCCCGCTGAGACTGCTCCGTGTAAATGTGGTGTCGTGCTCCAAGTTTTTAGTTCATGGGTGAAGCGACTTCAGGCACCGTTTCGATTGACGACGCGAAAGCTGCCGACTCGAGTGACTGAACGCTTCTCCGCTCAAAAAATGCACACTAGTAAAACTATCGCTTACGGAACCGTTGTCCGTGGTGGTTCCTGTATACCGGTGGTTCCTGTTTACCGGTGGTTCCTGTCCACTGGTGGTTCCTGTGCACCTTGATCTCGTAATCCGGGTGATCACCTGCGACCACCGCAAAAGACCCGTCTTTGCTATTCGGCTTTTTCCTATTTAGTTACGTTTTGTTAGTACTTTATCTGCTACCCGGCGCTATTCCTGACGACTTGAAATTGCGATACGCGTTCAAGTTGACCAAAAAAAGACCGGGCTTTAAAACTGTATTACTTCAGTCGAGAAACTGCGCTAATGAGCTGCGGACTAAACTCGCGACACGTCTCTCGCTATCGACCTCGCAATTCCACTACCGATGAAACAGCGCTAGAATTCCCTCGTCACATTAGGAGGGAATTGTTCAACTGTTCTACGAAGCGCGTTTGGCCATCGGTGAAAATAAGCCAATAACTACGACCAGCTACCCTCTCCGAGCGGCTGCCTAGAACTCGCCGTGGCACCCGGCGCCATTAACGCCGATAACCATGCGCTTTTTCACCACTTTTCATTATAGCCAAAGCAGTTGGGAATGCCAACGGCGCTTCTTCAACCGTCTAGATTACGATGCCGCATCGAAAAAAGCGGCCTCACCTTTGTCGCTCGGGAAGCGGTATGATTGAAGAGGCAGCGCTTAACGCACTCGTTGGTACCCCGTCGGTCCCTGATAAGGACGGTGAGAGTCGTTAATCTGGTAGCGCTCATCCCAGGGTTTCACCTCGGCTCGTCCCCAGGAGGTCGAGTCGTAGAGACTTTCTCGGAGGGCATCAAGCTCTCGCTGGTTTCGGCTCATCAAGCGCGCTTCCCGCATCACTACTTCGCGCTGCCTGGCGATCTGCACATTGCGTTCGTTTATTATCGCTCCCGCGATCAAGCCGAGAGCTCCACCAATCGCCGCATTTACCGCGATGTTCTGGCTCTTGTCCCCAATCTCGTTTCCGATAAGCCAACCGATGCCGCTGCCGGCAGCTGAGCCGACGACGCCGGCCGTGAGGGCCTCTTGAGACACGTAGCTGGCCGCTGAGCAGCCGCTAATCTGGAATAGCAGCAGCGCAGAGCAGACCGCCGACACTGAACGCCTCGAACCAAGCATCATGACCTTATCCTGGACCCCCCGTAGCTCTCGACACGCTTTTTCGTATTCACCAATTGTTATGATCTCTCCGGGCTTGTCCGTTACTCCCTAAGCAACTACTCTGTGAGCTTTTCTCGAGTGGAGACTAAGGTCTTGAAATTTGGTGCTTTTTCTGCCACGCTGCCGCTCGGTCTCGTTCGGAGGCGTTTGGGGCTGACGAGAAAAGAGTCGTCAGCAAGGTGATAGAGGTTTGCGGAGCATCACCAGACACAATAGACTCCGAAGCTATTTTGGAGCTCTCATGTGCGCAGTGGCACGGCACAGCGAAGGCATCGAGAGGACAGTCGACGTTTGAAGGCGAAATGAGTTCAAAGAAAAAGAGCATTCTGGTTATCGATGACGATATCACTTCTCTCGATATCGTTTCGTTTCTTTTCGAGGAGCGGGGCTACCACGTAGAGCGCTGCGCGGACGGCTATGCGGCAATCGAGTACGTCAAAGCGGAAACGCCGGATCTCGTGATCGTGGATCTCATGATGCCCAAGATCAATGGTGTGGACACCGTGAGAGAGCTTCGTTCCCTCGGTGTGGTCGTTCCCGTGATCGCGTTCACTGCAGTCGATGAGCCGGAGCTGCATCAAGAAGCGGTAGGCGCAGGGTGCGATCGGGTGCTGACGAAGCCATGTCGACCGGAGAAGTTGGTCGAGCATATCAAGGCGCTTCTTCCTAGCTAGCCCTGAAATAAGCGACAAAGAGTTACCTAGTACCTACTCCTGTAGCAGAGAACGCGCGATCAGAACCCGTTGGATCTGATTGGTTCCCTCGACTATTTGCAACATTTTGGCGTCGCGCATCAGACGTTCCGCGATATACTCCTGCAGATACCCGGCGCCTCCGAGCAATTGTACCGCATCCGTCGTGATCTTCATGGCGGCATCTGTCGCGACGCATTTCGCAATAGATGCTGCAACGCGTGCGTGTTCCCCCCGATCTTCAGCTAATGCGGCATCTCGCACAGCGAGCACTGCTGTGCGCAGTAGGATTGCCATGTCAGCCAGCATGAATTGTAAGCCCTGGAACTCGGCGAGCGGACGGCCAAATTGTGTCCGTTGCTTCAGGTGGGAAGCGGCAATTTCGATCGCCCTAGCCGCGATGCCGCATGCCGCCGCGCCAATGTTGATGCGCCCACCATTGAGTCCGGAAAGGGCGAGTGAGTACCCCGCTCCCTCAGCACCAAGTCGGGCCGATTGCGGTACGCGACAGTGATCGAATGACAGTGAGCAGATTGGAGCTCCAATGCAACCCATCTTCTTTTCCGCCGGTCCGAAGGACAGGCCCTCGGTATCCGAAGGGACAAGGAATGCGCTGATGTCTGCCTTTTCATTGCCGCCGCTACGCGCAAAGACCAGATACAGGTCTGCTACCCCTCCGCTCGTGATGTAGCACTTCTCTCCGGAGAGGTAGTATTCGCCGTCTTTAGAAGTGGCCTTCGTGCGCAGCGCCGCTGCGTCGCTGCCTGCTTCCGGTTCCGTCAAGGCAAATGCCGCGAGCTTCTCTCCCCGGGCAAGGCTTGCGATAAGCTCCGCCGCTCGGCCATCGGAATCAGCCCGGCTGAGTAGCTTCGCGACCATCAAGTGCACCGACAGATAAATTGCGGGACCCAGATCGGCTCGGGCGAGCTCGAAAATAATCGCCGCGGTGCCAAGAGCGCCGACGTCAATGCCGCCGTAGTGTTCTTCCAAACCCAGCCCGCAGAGACCGAGTGTCGCCATTGCCTGAAAATGAGCTCGGTCGTATGCCAGTGCGGCTGGATCGCTGAGTAATGCCCGAGGGGCCGAGAATTTGCGAGCTGACTGAGCGAAGGCGTGCAGTTCGCTGGGGTCGATGGGTAAGAGGAATTCGTTCATGGGCACTGTCGCTGGATATTACGTGAACATGGCGTGAGAGCATTTCAAAGCGATACCTACTGCACTAAAACCTTGCTGGTTGTAGTCATGAAAATCAATCTTTTCAGCCCGGTAGCAAGAGATTTTCCTTCTTCCGGTCACGGTTACTAACCGAAAATTAGCTTTACGGGCTAAGCCGCGACTCGATACTATGCTGGCGGGTATAGGATGCGCGCGAGCGCTGTTGGGGTCGGTACGAACTACGGCTGAACACCGACTCCGGGATTAATGTACTACACAGGCTGTAGCAAGACGTAGGCTGCGGCACCTTCGAACAAGGCGTCAGTTTAGCAGGCGCAGAAGGGGCGGGCCGTAACACTTGGAGGCAACTTACCGATGCGTAAACTAGCTTTGGCAGCGTTGGGCGGGCTGATGGCACTCCCGCTTTCGGCTCAAGCCGATGATCATGATGCAGTAAAGGTCTTTTATAAGAACGGGACCACAATTGAGTTCCCCGATGCGGATATCAAGTTCAACGTGCAGTTGCAGCCCCGCTACACCTACACAGATTTGGATAGCGAGGGGCGTGTCGATGCCGGAGAAGATCCAGTGGATGATACCTCCAGCTTTTCGATGCGGCGTGCTCGACTGATCGTTACGGGTAACGTGTTGAACAAGCAGTTCAGCTACCAACTGAATAATGACTTCGCGTCCTCCACCGGTGGCGGCGAAATGAAAGACGCCTGGATTCAGTGGAACGGCGAGCCGATGAAGATCCGCTTCGGACAAATGAAGGTGCCGTTTACGCGTCAGCAGCGTGTTTCTTCTTCGAAGCTTTTCTTCCCGGATCGTAGCTTGCTTGACGAGGTGTTCTCGCACGATCGTGAGTTTGGTGTGATGGGCTTCTTCGAAGCCGGCGAGGCTAACCTTTATACTGGTTTGTATAACGGTGATTCGACAGACGAAGGAAAGAATCGTCGTGGTGTCGACAATAAGCATAACTTCTACGCAGCAGCCGATTTTTCCAGCGAGAACTTCGGCAGCCGGGGCGAGGAAGGAGATATGCGTAAGGACGACCGCGGACTTGGATTCACCGTCGGCGGTTCCTTGCTCTATGGTGAAGGTGAGAGTGAGGATTTCGGCGATGATTTTGACCAGATCGGTTTGAATGCCGATGCAGCAATTCGTGTCGAAGGAGCCGAGCTCCAAGCGGAATACTATTGGGTGAATGCCGAAGCGGACTCCCTGGACGCAGAACTTGATCGCAACGGTTTCTACCTCCAGGGCACCTATATGATGGACAAAATCGGTGTCGGCGGTCGCTTTGGACTTATCGAGCCTGATGACGACCTGGGTGATTTCGTTGGTGTCGATGACATTCAGGAGTACACGCTTGGTATCGACTACTTCGTCAATGGCCACTACCTGAAAGTGCAGAATCAAGTCACCTTCGAAGTTACGAACTTCGAAAACGACGACGACCTGACTGACCTGCGCTATGTGTTGCAATTGAGCGGGTACTTCTAGCGAGATGCTGCCTCCCGGGCGCGTGTGGTAGTGCGTCCGGGTGGTATGAAAGCCGGGGCTTCGTGCCCCGGCTTTTTTTTTGTGGTATGCCGCTGTCATGTCAGCTCCTGATCGCAAACCTTCTACCTTGGATGGCCGTACCGTCGATGTCCTCGTTATCGGCGGTGGCATCGTCGGTGCCGGTTGCGCCTGGGACGCGGCGCTACGCGGGCTTTCGACAGCACTGGTCGAGAAGTCGGATTTCGGCGGCGCAACGAGCGCCGGTTGTTTCAAGATTGTGCATGGCGGTCTTCGCTATCTCCAGCATTTGAACTTCAAACGGGTCCGCGAATCAGTTGCCGAACAGACCATTCTTCGGCGGATAGCACCTCATTTGGTTCATCCGCTGCCGTTTTTGATTCCGACCTACGGCTGGGGCAAAAGAGGAAGGGGAGCGCTTCGGGCGGCGCTGGAGCTCTATGACGTGCTTACCTGGGATCGGAATACCGCAATCGACGAGTCTCATCGGCTACCGCGCTACAAAGTGCTATCTCGCGAGCGTTGTCTGGAGATTGCGCCCTATCTTTCACCGGAGGGCCTCAACGGCGGGATTGTTTACTATGACTGCCAGATGTCGAGCAGCGAGCGTTTGTCGGCGGCAGTAGTCTGGGCGGCTGCAGAGGCCGGTGCTACGGTCTGCAACTACATCGCGGCGGAGTCTATTGGGGTCCTGGGCCCGGACGGGACGACGACGGTCACACTAGAAGATCAGCTTAGCGGACAAAAGTATTCTCTCAAGGCGCGTCAGATCATTAACGCCGCCGGTCCCTGGGGGCCGTTGTTGGAGCAGCGCCAAAGCCAGGCGCCCTTGCGCTACTCCAAGGGTATTCAAGTAGTCACTCGCCCGATCATGAGCAAGTATGCGGTTGCGATCGAAAGTCGGTATTCCGATCCGGCAGCACGGGTATCGCGAGGAAGCCGCAGTTTTTTTGTTCAGCCATGGCGGGGAGCAACGCTCATCGGCACGACCGATGAGCTTTACGAAGGAAGCCCGGACGACTTTTCCATCACCTCCCGGGAGGTTCGCGAGTTCTTGGATGATCTTCGGGCGGCGTATCCCGATAGCCGTCTAACAGCGGACAATGTCCAGTATGCATTCGGAGGCCTTCGTCCGCTCGATGCTCGTGTTGAAGCAGAGTTGGCGCATGGCACCCGTCCCACGCCTGGAGCCGCCACAGCTTCGATGAAAGATATGATTGTCGATCACGCAGCAGGCGAGGGGACACTGCCTTCCAATCTGCTAACGGTAGTCGGGGTGAAATACACGACCTTTCGGGCGGTTGCCGAGCAAGTAGTGGATCGGGTGGTTGCGAAGCTGGGGCGAAGGCTACCGTCAAGAACGGCAACAACCAAACTTCCCGGAGCGCCGACAGATTCCTATGACCTGCTCCTGAAGCACGTAGCTGATTCAGGAGGTGTGGCCCCTGCACTGTGGCACAACTTGGTTCGAAGCTACGGTGCGAAAGCGCCGGAAGTACGCGAGTTGATTCGAGCAAGCCCGGAACTGGCGCGCCCGATCGGACCTAGCGGCGATGTTTACGCCGCCGAGCTGGTATACGTGGCGCGAAACGAGATGGTGATGACACTCGCCGATGCAGTGTTGAGAAGAACGGGCTTGGGCACCCTCGGCTACCCCGGTGACGCTGCTGTGATGGCGGCCGCCGAGCTTGTCGGGCATGAGCTAGGTTGGAACGAGGAGAAGCGAGTTGCGGAAATTCACGCGCTCCGACGCCACTTCATCCTGCCCTCGCAGTGAGACAGCTTTGCGGTGTAGTGCCGGGCTTTCACTCGACAAAAATCGCGCAGCAACGCCCTGAGGTCCGATGTCGCTAAGGAAGACGATTCGCGAGCACTATTCACGCCTTCCGTGGTGGAAGAAAGCACCGCTGCGCGTGGCACGTTTGGGTGTTTTGTTCAGCGTGTTCATGGTTGCTAGCCAAAGTGCGCAGATTTTTCCTGGGGCGCTGGCTTCCCTCATTTCCGGTAAAACTGAGAACCGCAAGCTTCCGCAAGGAGTTGAATCGATCTTTGTTGATACTGCGGACGGGGAGACACTGGAAGCGTGGCGACTGGACGTTGTCCCAAAATGTGGAGAGAGCGGTGCCAACTTCGATCCTAAGCCCGATTCATCGGGGTCGGAGAAGCACGAGCGCTCTACAGCATCGATTACCGAATGCACTCACAGCAGAAAAACTGCGATCGTTTTTCACGGAAATGGCGGCGATGTGCAAAACTTTTTCGTCTATCAGCAGTATTTTCAACGCATCGGTGTGCGAAGTTACGGCTTTGACTATCGAGGGTTCGGGAACAGCTCCGGCTGGCCGAGTGAAGAAGGGCTGTATCGGGATGCAGACGCAATTGTCGAGTATGTGAAATCACGGGAGCAACTCACCGCGGATGATCTTGTGCTGGTCGGCATATCGGTCGGAACGGGACCTGCGGCCTACGCTGCAGCGAAGCACGGCGTTGGAGCTCTGGTGCTATTTTCTCCGTTTCGCTCACTGTTGCAGTTAGTCAAGGAAATGACGTTCGTTGGATTTCTTCATCCGTTCTTGCTGTTCGAGTTTCCGGTCGAGCAATACGTTGCTGCGCTCGAGCGTACTTGTCTCGTCGTTGTTCACGGCAAGGTAGATACCGTAATTCCTTTCTCCCACGGCGAGCAAGTTGCTGCGGCGTACCAGGGAACACGCGCAAGTGCGTTTCTCCCGTCCGAGAGCGCCGGTCACAACGACATACTTTTCAAAACCGCAACTGCGCTTCCTCCTATACTCGCCCAGTGCGATATTAGAGATTAGTGACAGAGGCCGATATTTCTAATGACCTGCCCCTTGGAAACGCTACCAGCTTTTGAGTTAGGTTTAGCTTGCCAAGGAGCCGGAAACGATGAAGCGGAAGCGATTCAAAGAAGAGCAGATAGTCCAAATACGTAAAGAGGTAGATGCCTCCGGAACGTGCATGCCGCCTCGTCGGTCTATGGTGCAGTACGACCCTGGACCGAGAAGTTACAGAAAGAATGTTGCGCAACCTCGCGATTGCCTGACGCAAGAATGTTCTGCATATGTACCGTAGCAAGTCGCAGCTTATACGATGACTTGCTCGATATCCTACACGCTGTGCTTGAATCGCTTCCTTTTGAACACTGAACTCGCGATAGTCTTATTTTAATGGGCAAAGATCGTTTAAGAATTGTGGCAGCAGTAGTATTGCTGGCAGCACCAATTGTAGCCGGGTATCAGCGCAGATCCCCGCTAATACTGCTCATACTAGGAGTTGTTTTTTTACTTAATCACGTAATCAGCAAATGGTTTGCGTGGAGGGTTGCTGTGACCGACGGTTCTGTCAAACAAAAGATTGTCGTTAGTATTATCTTCACCTACCCCGTCTTTTGCGTTTTGGTGACCATTTTGTTTTTTATCGGGTTCGCTTTATCATTTGTCTCATACTCGGGCGTTTCTTTCTCGGCCTTCTCTGGGGGTGACCTCTATTTAGTGGCACCATTTCTTTTCATAACTTCAGCGATAGGGATCTATTTAAACGTTTTCGACGGTCCTGTGGAGGATTCCGCTAGTATTCAGCGGGTCGATAACAAAAGTGATGCCGAATCCCGCATCTATCAACCCTTGCCATTTTACGAGTCAAAGGAAGAGATCGAGCAGGTGGTTTCTCGTGGCTCTACAGAAGAGAAAGCAGTCTTGTCGTTCGCGGTTGGGCAAAATTTTCCTGATTGGAAATATGCTCAGGATGTCTGCCTTAGACTCGCAGAGGATGAGGCGCAGGTTGTTAGGGTTAATGCCTGTATGGGCCTGGCCTACATTGCACGGACAAAGGGGAGGCTGGAAAAACACCGGGTGAAACCCGTGCTTCTCCGAGAACTCAGGCAGAGCGATCGCTTTCGGGGCAGCGTTCTAGATGCGATCGAAATGGTGAATTTCTATATGAATTGGAGGATAGCTTCCAAGCATTTCAAGAAATAGCAGATACGATTTGACCGGCCTACATGTTCGCTACCAGTCCCGGTGACCTGCTGACCGGCCTACATGTTCGCTACCAGCCCGAGAGTTAGGGTTTTATGTAAGCGGTTCCTGAAGGGCGTTGTATCG
>JAGRAW010000148.1 GCA_020434415.1 Bdellovibrionales bacterium | reverse complement strand
TTTAACTCCGAACTGTCCAGCGACCCCTCTCCGGCCACGCCGAAGATTCTTCGCAAGGTAAGATCACGGGCGAAATCGTCTATAACTTCTTCCTGAACAGCGGTTAAGGAGGCGTCGGGCTTGATCACATCTGGGTGGTCTTTCGGCAGCAGATAACCCTCCAACCCAAGCTCGATTGATTCCCGCACTCCCCGTTGACGCCACTGCTTGTCTTCTGCGTAGTCAAGCTTCACAAGCGCACGGGTGACGCCTATCGCTTCACCCAGAGCACCGGCTCCTGCTCCGGCGATCGACCCAGGAGGGCCAAAAGCCGCGCCCGCCAATGCCCCACCTAAGATCGGGGAGGTAACGCGCCCGCCTAACGCTAGGTCACTGTCTTTTTCCCACTTTTCGAGGGAGCTGAATTCTACATAGCCGAAGTATGCCGAACCCACGTGCGCCAGCGGTGCTCCCATCATGCCCAGTCCCCGCGCTACGAAAGTCGAGCGTTTAGCGGCCTTCTGGACAAGGTAAAACGCGCCAAGCCCAGCGGCGACGTTGCCGGTTCTGCTGAAAGTCTCCGCGGCAAGAGTCCCCGCGGTTCCCCCTTCTTTGGTGCTGAACTCGAACTGCGCGAGGTCAAGGTTGAGCCCCCACGTTTCGAGCGGCTCTTGCAGCAGGAATACGACAGCCGGAACCGGCGTATGGATAGCGTCCTTATCCCAGTTGATAGTCGTCAGATGGAGCGCTTCGGTAATGCCTGCCGCAACCATCGCGGACTTCATCGGATTTGCTTCCATCCAGCGGCCGGGACCTTCCACTTTGGTATGCCAGGGAGATTTTGGATTTCGGATGTCCCAATCAGTAGAGCGAAGTTGTTCAATCATGCGTGCGCCGTTGACACGCATCTCGCGAAAAGTTGAATCCCAGCGTTTCACGAAGCCTCCGCGCGCGGTGACCGCCTCGGTCTCGTAAGTTGAATAACGAGCGATACGCTCCTCAATGCTGGTCTGTCGTGCCTGTTGTTCCTGCGTAAGCGCCTGACCATTTTCCTCAAGTGTCTTAAGTTCCTGGAGTTCAGATTGCAGTCTTGGTAGTTGCTCTTCCGCTAGTCGAGCACGATGTTCGACGACTAGAATGTCACGCTTCTCGGTCAGCATCTTCTCAAGCTTATCGAGACCACCGACCTGTGTCTTCAGTAGCTTCTCCCTCGAACGCAAGACCACCGCTTCTTTGGATTTCGGATCAGTTAATCCGTTCAGCTCGTCCGATATTTCTGTGAGCTCGACTTGAAGGATTTGTCGCGAGCGGTCAAGGTGATGAAGCTCCGTTTGGACTGCCGCCACATTCGAAGCCGCAATCCGCTTTTCGAGCGTGGCTACTTGTCGTTCCAGGGTAGACTTTTGGGTTATGTCAGTAGCCGCGGTTAGCTCCGCTCTAGCGACCTTGAGTTGCTCAGCAAGCTCAGTCTGCTTCACGGCGGAAGTTGCTGTCTTGCTCCGAGCATCGGCGGCAGCCGTATCCAGCTCGAGATCAATTGCCTTGGCTCGGAGCTTTGCTCGCTCCGAAAGGAGCTGCGAGCGCTTCGCTGCATCCGGAGCATCCGTGCCGGTTCGATTGAGCTGCTCGTCGATCTCCGAGACCTGTGACGCAACGGTTTCGAACTCGGCAATTCGTAATGTTCTAATGTGCTCCAACTCGAGGGTCCGAAGCCGTGTTAGTTCAGCTTCTGCTGTTGAAAGACGGGCCTTCGCCGCTTCATCGTTTGGAGTCAGGTTCAGTTTGTCGTTAAGGTGCGACACTTGCGCTTCGAGGTCGACGATTGACTGTCTGCTTTTTGCAAGGTCTCTAGCGGCTTCAGCTTCCGTTCTTCGGGGCGATGCCTCGGGTGCGGAGTCCACCGCCTGTTCCGCTTGTCGCACCTGGCGAGCAGCAAGGTTTCGTTCGTCAAGGCCAGGGAGGCGCCGTCTTGTTGCGTCGACGTCTTGTTGCAGCTCGTACGATTCACGCTGGTTTTGGTAGGCCTCGCGAGCATCCCGGTTAGCGTCGGAGAGCGGCCCCGATTTTTCAAGGTGACCGTAGGCTTGGTCGACGGCTTCTGCCAAGTCGTCATACAGCCGGGCAGTCAGCTTCTGCGCTCCCTTTCCGGTGGGGCCTAGTTCTTCAATGCGCTGGCGGAGACATTCGGCTTCGCGTAGGGTCACTTTGCTGTGCGCGTCACGAAGCTGGGTGAGTTCAGTGTCCAGTCCGGTCGCGCCTTTGGCGATTTGTCGTTCGAGCGACTTGATGCGTGACCCGAATACTTTCTCCTGGGCTTCGAGCTCGGCGAAGTATCCTGCCTTCCCCTTCGCATCCATCGCCGCGAAGTCTTTTGCACAAAGTGGGTCACATTCTGCCAACGCCTTTGTCGCGTTTGCAGCGGCCCGTCGGTCGAGATAGCGACTCAGTGGATTGATGTCGACCTTGCCCGTCTCCTGCATCCATTTGACCCAGGAGTTGTTCTCGAAGAATGCTCCGACTCGCTCGATCGCTTGTTTCGGCCATCCCCGGACTTCGGTCTTCCAAGTTTCGACGTTGGTCTTGAAGGCGGTACGTTCGGTATCCAACGCCACTTTGGCAGCAGGATCGGTCGCCGCTTCGTGTCGAGCAGTGAGTATGCCGTCGATTTCGTCGGCCATCAGAACAAGCCGAACTTTCGCCGACTTCTGGAGGAGTTCGTCGCTCGAAGCGAGCTGCTTCTCCAGCAGTGCCTTCGTTCGAATGGTCTCCTCGGCGCGAAGTTCTTTGAGGTCTTCCAGCGCCTGCTTGAAGCCTTGGTGTTCGTTTGATTCCGGAGCCACCCGCTTCAGTTCAGCTTCAAGAAATTTCTCTCGCTCGCGCAGCAGCTTTTGGAATGCCTGTCGCTTCTCATCGAGCCCGTTCAAAGCCTCGGACACGGCCTTTGGTTCGGTGAGCGATTCCGGATCGACAGCGCGTATTCGGGTACGTTCGGTTTCAAGCTCAGCGGCAACTTTCTGCTGGCGCTCAAGCGCTTTCTCCGACGGAGCCCTGCGTTGCACCGGCTCCTGGGGCCGTTCGTCTCTTACTAAAACGCGCGTGGGGGAGTTCTCGGCAGCAAGCGGCAGTCGGGCTTGGACTGCAATATCGGCGAGCGATTGTCCGGGGGTTTGTCCCTCGTTCGCTATTCCGGCGCTATTGCGTTCAGGAAGCTGTCCCAAGGCGTTCAGCGGTCGGATGGCGCCCGCATCGTTTGGCGCGTCGCCAACACCTGCCGCTGCGGCACTCTCAAGGGTGAAGCGTATCGTATGGTCGGTATAGCTACTTCCGGGTGAGCGAAGCTTGGTAGTTACTTCATAGACCTGGCCGGGGTTTTCGTAGAGTGCAACGCGATCGATGCGGCAGCCGAGCAAGTCTATTTTCTTGGCCGTTTGGCCTCCGTTGATCGCTCGCGTGGTCGTTCCTTCGTCTTGGTAGTGCGTGCGGTCAATCGCCCCGTGATGTTGAGCAAGGCGCACATAATCTCGAATTTTGTCTTCGTTTTTCTGATGGTCAAATGCTTGCTTGTCGGGAGAGACGAAATATAGCTGCCCGTCTTTCAGATAGATGCGCACACCGGTTTCTGCGTGCGTTGCGATTAAACCCTGCGCCTTCTCAAGCTTGAAGAAGTCGTCGAGTCGGTTGAGCCCTGCTTTCAGCTTGTCGAGCAGTGCTTTCACCTCCTCAGGCTTGTTGGCTTGGATTGCCTTCTCGATGGCTTCATTCGTCCGATCGACGAAACCGGCCCAGCGGTCGTACGAGGCGGCGGTGAGCAGGTTTCGATTGTCCCTGAGGCTTTCGAGGCCGCGGGTAACTTCGGCAATCTCGCCTTTCATCTCGTTCGACAGTCTTGATCGTAATTGATCAACTGAGGAAACAGCACGAGGCAGACTCAAGTTTCGGTCAGTAATGGTACCGTCGATATCGACGGTGGTGGGACTTACGCGTCGGTGCGCGGTTTGCTGTTGGGAGACATCAGCCATGCGAGGTAAACCTCTTCGAGCGACAACCACGGCAGCTCGAGGGGGCCCCCGGTAGCTGCCTAGAACTTCTGGTAATATTGTTGTGCGGCGTCAGTGTTTGAATGGTGCATTAAATGTGTGTGGTGCGGGCTTCCCGGTGCGAGAGTGACAGAAAAGCGAGTATTTGCAGGCAGATAAGACGCCCGGCGGAGCCTGGCCCAGGGGAAGGTCTGTCAGCGACTTGTTAGCGTCGGGTCGTGGGCGCCGTCTCCGTCGTTACAAAGTAACTACTCCGGCAACGCATCGGGGGACCCGAATAGTCGAAGCGGTACACCAACATCGGTTGCCCCGCCGGGCTGCGGACGCCCACTCTCTACAACGTAGAAGAATTTCGGCTGACGTAGCTCGACGTTGAAATCATACTAGGAGTGTCGATACGTCACAGACTGAGAGCCGCATGAAACGATTTCCCTACATGACCGATTATGTAAACGAGGTCTTCGAGCGCGAAAAGGAACGGTGGGACTACATCCTGCTCCGCCCGGTGCTTGTCGTGTCCTACTTTTTTATCCGTCTGGTGGCTTTTCCGATCAAGTTTGTTCTCCACCGTAAGCCATTCGGATTTGAAGCGAAAGTAATCGATACCGTCCTAGCGTTTGGCATCAAGTATCTTGCGTCGGAGGATGCAATCAAGCTGTTGGTCCGTCATGTGCAGATTGAACCGCTCTTATACCGGTATCTGTTGTCCGGAACCGAAAGTGCAAGGAACGGAGAGCGACGAGAGCGCCTCAAAGGTATCGACGGAGACTTCAGCGTGGATTCGATCGAGGATGTGGTCCGGCATGGTCTCACTATCTGTCATGATGACCTGTCGTATGAAGTTGTCGAACGTTTTAAGAAGCAGCAGTTCTTGCAGAACCTTGACTTCTACCGTTCCACCTCCCCTGAGTCTCACGAGCAGTTCAGCAAAAGCATCCTCGAACAGAATCGCCGCTACTCCCTGCAATGGTTCGGTGCGACCAACGTCGTCATTTTTATCGTCATCACGATCACTATTTTCGGCGATTTGCAGTCGGTAATTCGAGCGCTCAATTCATTCGGTTCGGACTCTGTGCTTCTCTGGTGCCTGAAAAACATCTATGCCGACGACAAACAGGCGATGATCGATCTGGATTTCTATATGCAGACCGATGCCAACCGGAATCACTACAACAGTAGCGCGTTTTTCTCCGACCCGAGCCAGTATCTCTACTATCATATCGCCTTCGATGAGTTCGCTTACGAACTTCTAAGGAAGAATCAGAGCGCGCACTAGCAGTACAGAGGTGGGTGTCATGAACGAGTGTTACATCACGCGGACCGGAGCGTTTCTTCCCGGCGAACCTGTCGATAACGAAAGCATTCACAAGTATCTCGGTCGTGTGATCGGCGAGTCTCGCGTACGCGAGAAGATACTGACGCTGAACGGTATTCGAACCAGGCATTATGCACTGGACGAGAAGCAACAGCCCACCCATGATCTTTATGACTTGGCTTCGGAAGCGGTAAAGAACTGTTTCGCCGGTGATGAAGTCAAGGTTCAGTATCTTTCAGCCGGCTCGACGAACACTCCCCTGGTGGCTCCGGGTCTATCCACGCTCCTTCATGAGCGGCTGCGTCGAAAGGCTCTGCTCTCTCAGCCCCTGGAAATCAACTCGAACTCGGGCATTTGCTCGTCCGGTGCACAGGCGCTAGTTAACGCAGTACGGGCGATCCGCTCCGGGGATGCGACCGCGGCTGTGAGCGTCGGGGTGGATCAACCGTCAGCGATCCTGAAATCGAAGGCATTTCGCCCGACCTACGACATCAGAACCATTATCAAGGACATTCGGCATTCGAAGTGGTTCATGTCGGTGTTTCTCCGCTTCATGCTGTCGGACGGTGCCGGCGCGTGTGTGCTACAGAGTGAACCCAACCCCAACGGACTCTCGCTTCGCGTCGACTGGAGTTACTCACGGTCGTTTGCGAATGAGGCGCCGCTCTGTATGAAGCTGGAAAGCCGTTCGCTTCGACTTAGTCAGGATGTTCGGGTGTTGTCGAAATACATGATGCCGTTCGGTATGAAGGCACTCAGCGAAGCATTGGAACGTCATGCGGTCAGTCTAGAGGAGTTCGATATCATTCTTCCCCACATGTCCTCCTATTACTTCGAGCCGAAGGTCCGGGCAACCATCCGCAAGCTCGCTCCCGGTAAGGAGGTTCCTTTCTGGACGAACTTGAAGAGTGCAGGCAATACCGGCGCTGCAAGCGCGTATATAATGCTTGATGAATTCTTTCGTAGCCGGACGTTGAAGCCCGGCGAACGAATTTTGCTGTTCGTGCCGGAATCCGGGCAGTTCAACTACGTGTTGATAAGTATGACGGCGGTGTAGCCCGATGACCACAGCTCAGACTCCTCGAATCGCCGTGCTGGGAGCAGGAAGCAGCGGATTGGTGACGCTTAAGTGCCTGAACGAATACTTTCCCGCGTCCGCGGTGACTTGCTTCGAGAAAGGAAACACCGTCCGTGGTGCGTGGGGCAGTAGGGGAGAGGACTTTGTCTCCACTTCAACGAAATATACGACCCAGTTTTCCTGCTTCCAAGAAGTCCCTCAAGCGGTGGCTCATCACGAGCCCTATGGTGAGTTTTTTCGCGGGGGAGAGTACGGCGACTATCTCGAGCGGTTTGTCGAGCACTTCAAGCTGCGGCAGCAAATTGCGTTCGGCGTCGAAGTTCGGTCGATCAAGTTCGTGGCACCGAAATGGGAGTTGCTGTTAAAGGGCCCCAACGGAGAGTTCACGCAGACCTTCGATGCGATATTCATCTGCACCGGTCTCGTCAGTCGTCCCCGAAAACTATCGGTTTCAGACAGTCGGATCCGGGTGCAAGAAACGCCGGAGGGGATTAGAGACAGTAGGGTAGTGGTCGTGGGGGGCGGGGAATCGGCTGTGGATGTGGCGAACACTCTGGCGCGCGCCGAACTCGGAAATACGGTTTTTCTCTCGCTTCGGTCAGGTATTCGAGTCAGCCCACGGTATCATCCGATCAGGAAGGTGCCCTCCGATTTTTTACGCAATCGGTTGCTCCTCTCTGTCGATAAGCGATGGCGAAACGCCATTGGCGAGCGTTTCGTTACGTTTCGTATCAAGCACCGAAAGCTCCTCGAGGCGCTCTTTCCGAAGAGCCGCCGCGAGATGCGCGAGACAAGTGGCGGTAGCAATGCCGGGTGGGAACTTCGTCTGATGTCGCGTGCTCGAAATGAACTGTTCAACGTCTTTCACAACAAGAGCGATGCCTTTCTACAAGCGGTGACCGAAGGACGGATCACGATTGTCGGTCCTCCGGTGGACGATTCGTTTCAGAGCTTCTTCGATTTTGAGCAAACCGAGCAGGTATCCATTGCGCCACAAGTGGTGGTGCCGTCAGCGGGATATTACCCGCTACTCGAAACACTTTCGGCGGGGGCGCTGGCGCTCAAGGACTTCTACCTAGGCTGTCTTCATTCGACGCTTCCGAACTGCTTTCTCATCGGTCACGCAAGACCCGTCATCGGAAACATCCCGACGATGAGCGAACTGCAGGCGAAATATTGTAGCGGCTTATTGGCGGGTCGTTTCGCTCGGCCGGTCGACATCGTTCCGCAAACGGAAACGCAATGGCTCGAACTTACACGAGAGTTTCCGAGCATCAATACTCAATGTATCTATCCGGTGGAGCACATCCCGTACTGTGATCTTCTTGCCAAGGCGATGGGTATCTACCCGACGCGCCGAGCCCTGGGTTCGCTTCGCCTCTGGCTGAAATGGCTCCTCGCACCCGCTAGCACATCTCATTATCTGGATCAGGACTTCGATCGACCCATGCTGGAAACGCAGCCGATCCATATGCCCGCGGTTCTAGCGCTGCTTGTAGGAGCAATTCGTCTCTTTCAGACTCAGGTGGAGCTGATGGGAAAGGGACGAAGCATCCGTTGAAGGTGGTCATGAGACCATCAACTCACTCCATGAACCAGAAGGCACGACAGCGCCGAAATCCTTTTCGGCGCTCAAGGTGTGCTTATCTCCAACCGTATTGCTCCTCGAACCGCCTAAAAAATCGCTCTTGCGTTTGTGCACGGTCCTTCTTTCGTCTACAGAGTCGACAGTAGGAGTCGAGCTTTCCGTTAGAGAATGGCTCGAAGCAACGCGTATCAAGCGGATACCTCTCCCGGCACTCGTCCGATTTGCACTGCCGCAGCGGTTGATCGCCCGCTTCTCGGCGTACGGTATCCATTCTACGCAGCAGTAGCCGATCGATAGGCGCGAAGTACCCCTGGTGCTGTAGGTACAGTTTCTGGTGCAGGGATTTCAAGCGTGCCTTTTCTTTGGCTGTGAGGCCTGGCACGTTCGGCATGTCCTTGCGATACGCCCAAGCGTAGTAAAGATTGCGGCCGAGTCGGTTCGATACCGTAACCTTCGCCTCTTTGCGCAGTTGGGTGATTGTCGTCGCCGACACGTCGAAAAACTCCTGGAAGATCCTGCCGGGGATGCGGTTTGCATGCAGTTTGACTAGCTCGACGGCACGCTTCCGAGGAGGACCGGTGAGGGTGGTCTGGTGACGGACCGGACCAGCTCGTAGCCCTCTCCGCCGCTGGATATGGCGGGCGCGATCCTGTCTGGCGATGCAGTATTTGCACTTCCATGTCAGGCCATCCGTTGTCGTGCGTGCGCGACGAAAGAAGGTCGGGAGCCTCGGCCAGTGCTCACCGCAAGAGCCGTGGCACAAAACTTCCGGTATGCCTTTCTTCTTCGCTCGTGTGACCGCGCGAGCCTCTCGTAGCGATGCGAGGATTGCTTCCGCGCTGCGCCGTGCCTTCAAGGTCGCCTGCTGCTCCTTCTTCGCATTCAACGTATCCTTGATTTTGGCGATCTGATTGCGCTCGACCGAACTGAGTCCGGGGAGGTCCGGCAATTTCTCCGCCTGCAGAAACGTACGGCGGAGCGCTCTTCCGAAGTTCGCTTCGACCGAGCTCCCTACCTGGCACCCGCGCCGTCGGACTGACGTCTCGCTGATGTCGAACAACTTCGCGATTACCGTCGTCGGAAGCACGGTGGAGTAGGTATGTAACACGAAGTCGAGCCGTGCCACGGCAGCGCCACTCAGATAGGTCAGCTTCTTCCGTTCCTTTGAAACGGTGACAGATCCTGTCATTGGTTCTCCTTTCGTAAAACCGTGGGAGTGAGTTGATGCGTTCGGGAGTCTTTGCCTCCTGAACGCAGCACGGTCGCGTCTGCCTTAGG